>NZ_PDDM01000012.1 GCF_002914585.1 Pseudanabaena sp. BC1403 | reverse complement strand
ACCAACTTGCTTGCTTTTCAGTAAGTACAATACTTGCACTCGTTCTTTATCTGAGCCTGTTTTCTGCCGCCCTAGCATCTCTTTTAGATCTTCTTCGCTTTCACTTATTTCTAATCTATATACCCCTGCCATTTTTTTATCCTCTTTCTCCTTTTTCTCTTATATCATCTGTTGCCTCTTCTTTGTGTTTTGGTATTAACAAGTTCAGTAAAACTTCTAGATGTCTTAGCTCTGACTATTGATCTTCCCCAAGATAATTTATGGAGAGGACAAGTTGGCACAGTCGTTGAGATACTTGCCAATGGTCAAGCCTTTGAAGTCGAATTTAGCGATCGCAATGGTCGAACATACGAGTCTCTAGGATTAACCCCAGAAGAATTTATGATCCTACGTTTCGAGCCAATATTACCTAATCCAAAATCTCAATTAGTCACAGCGTAGTCTTAGCAGGAATGTCAGTATTTGAGGCGATCTCGTTTTTTAGAGATTGATTTGGGAGCGATCGCTTTTTGATGGGTTTTATTTTCGGCGATCGCTGCCACGTTGACGGGTTTCCCTGCGGCATTGTCTACAGGGTTTATTTGTAAAGAAATATTAAGTTATTGCTGTCATAATGGCATGGAGCCTTGACAGCTTAAGATTCTACCTGTAACTTAATCACATACCCGGGTATTCACTGCTCTTAACCATTATGCAAGACAAGCAAAAGGTAACTTTTTATCTCCCCGAACGGCTACATCAACAGCTTAAGATTCGCTCTGCTATTGATGGTGATTCGATGTCAGACTTGGCTGACAAAGCTATTAGCTTTTACTTAGCCCATGCTGACATAGTTGAATCTTCAGGTGTCGGTCATACCCATCAAACTTACAACTGCCCGAGCTGCTCTCAAACAGTTGTGATCCGTGAGGGTGAACTGCTAGCGATCGGGGGCAACCGAACACAAGCAATCCCTGTTACTGTTGGCAAAGCTGACAGCCCAGACGAAGAGTTAGTTTCAATTAGTTAGATTAGCTCGACTGCACTTCCTAGAAATTTTTTCTGTAGACAAGGTGAGGACAGAGGCGCAAACCTCGGTATTACTATATGCAAGAGCAACTTAGCATTTTAATTCAAGCCCAATATCCCTTGATCTACCTCAATACACCAGAGGAAGATAGAGCAGAAAGGGCGATCGCAACCATTTCTCAACTCAAGCCAGTTCGACGCATGTTCACTTGGACTGTGACCCATGGAATAGTTGAGTACGGTCAAACTACTGGAGCAGCCCAACACAATACAGAATCGGCGGAAGCAGCTCTAAAATGGGTTATTCGTGCTGATCCGAAAGATCCCGCTATATATATATTCAAAGATGCACATCCTTTCTTTGATCATCCAGTTATTGTCCGTTGTTTACGAGATGCGGTTGCTAATTTCAAAGGTACTCAGAAAACAATTATTTTGATGTCGCCTATCCAAGTAATCCCCGTTGAGTTAGAAAAAGAAATCGTCGTACTCGATTTCCCTCTGCCAGATATGAAGGCAATTGAAGAGGTTCTAGACCAACAACTTGGACAGGTGCGCACTAAAAAAGTATCAGCTGAAACTCGTGAAAAACTAGTCAGAGCGACTTTGGGCTTAACCCAAGATGAAGCTGAAAAAGTCTATCGTAAAGCCCAAGTTACCAATGGCAAGCTGACTGAGGAGGAAGTTGACATTGTCCTTTCAGAAAAGCAGCAATTAATTCGTCGTAACGGCATTCTTGAATATATTGAAGATGAAGAAGATTTAGATGCTGTCGGGGGACTCGAAGAGCTAAAGCATTGGCTGCAACAGCGATCAAATGCTTTTAGCCAGAGAGCTAGAAATTATGGATTACCTCAACCCAAAGGAATGCTAATTCTCGGTGTTCCTGGTTGCGGTAAATCCCTAATTGCCAAAACAACTGCAAGGCTGTGGTCATTACCATTGATACGTCTCGATATGGGTCGCGTCTATGATGGCTCAACCGTTGGCAAGTCGGAGGCAAATTTGCGAAATGCCCTCAAGGTTGCCGAATCAATTTCACCGATGATCCTATTTATTGATGAGCTTGATAAGGCTTTTGCTGGTGGAGCTGGTTCTGCTGATTCTGACGGTGGTACGTCATCGCGCATCTTTGGTACATTCCTGACATGGATGCAGGAGAAGAAATCGCCTGTATTCGTGATGGCAACCGCCAATCGCATCGAAAAATTACCTGGAGAATTTCTCCGCAAGGGACGTTTTGACGAGCTTTTCTTTGTTGATTTACCTAACGGTGAAGAACGCAGAGATATCTTTAAAATCCATCTGTGCAAGCGTCGTCCAGATGTTGAAAAATTAGAAAGATTCGATTTTGAACAACTATCAAAAGTAAGTGATGGTTTTTCGGGGGCGGAAATCGAGCAGGCGGTAATTGCCGCCATGTATGAAGCTTTTGCCCAAGATCGGGAGTTTACACAGCTAGATATCATTTCGGCTGTGAAATCGACAACTCCCCTGTCACGCACGATGACTGAGCAGGTTGCTGCTTTGCGTGACTGGGCAAGAATGCGGGCTAGACCCGCCGCTACTTCAGTCGCTGAATATCAGCGTATGGAGTTTTAAAAAGCTTATTCTGCTGTTTTTGCAGGCAGCAGATTTAAGGCTAGATTCTAAAGATATCTTATTAAAAGATCTTTAGGCTAGCAGCTAACATAGGAGTAAGAACCACCAGTACTCTTATGTCTCACGTTCTAGTTAACAATTGCGTTCACAATTATTCACAGGAGCAAAACTATTATGTCTCATTTCAGCACTCTTCGCACAAAAATTACTGATGCCGAAGTCCTCAAGTCGTCTTTGCGCGATCTGGGTATCAGTGTTAACACTGAAGCCGATGTTCGTGGATACAATAGCCAACGCATTCGTGCTGACATCGTGGCAACTCTAGAAGGTGATTATGATTTGGGCTGGTCGCGCAATGCCGACGGTTCGTTTGATCTAATTGCTGATCTCTGGGGTGTTGCTAAGAAGCACAATCAGACTGAGTTGATCAACTCGATTAACCAGAAGTATGCTGTGAACAAGGCTTTGACTGAAGTGAAACGTCCTGGTCTAAGCAATGCCAATGTCAAACTCGTTTTGCAGTAAGGTACCGAATCTTGCGAGTTAATTATGCAAATTAACAGGCTAGTCATATCTTTGACTAGCCTGTTTTTTCTTTGTTAATAAAATAAAGAGGAGCTTTGCGCTCCTTTATTTGCTTAATTAAATTCCATAATTTCTATACATTGTGAGGGCTAAACAATGATTGTGGCAATAAAACCTAAACAACAGTGGCAGCAAGCAACTTGGGATGATTATGTGGCGCTGCGTGATGATGATAAAAGCGATCGCTGTAAATTATTTTTTGATAATCAACATTTGTGGGTAGAAATGGGTGCAGAAGGAATTAATCACGCTAAATTTGGCGATTTGTTTCCCATGATTATCGCTTTTTGGGCAATAAAATTTCCTGACATCAAATTAAGTACCTTTGGTGGATGCCAGATGGAAAGAAAAGGCAAGCGGGCTGTAGCTCCCGATATTGTTTTGTATGTTGGTGATGATGCGCCAACTTGGAAAACTGGACAGTCAAGATTTATTGATTTAGAACAGTGGCGATCGCCTGATCTTGTTGGTGAAATTTCGGATACGACTTTGGCGATCGATTTAGATGAAAAAAAGCGGCTCTACGCAAATTTGGGAATATCTGAATACTGGGTAATTGATGTGAGAGCTTATCGAATATTTGCATTTAGATTAGATGAAGAAGGGATTTATGAGGAGCGTGCGGTCTCTAAAGTCTTGCCAAATTTGGCGATCTCTTTATTGGAGAAAACGATGGAATTACTAGATACAAAAACTAATACTGAAGCAGCAATCTGGTTTTCACAGCAAATCCAAGATTTATGATGGCTGAGGATCTTCACATTTCTCGCTTTTAAATGTAATATATGGATACATAATTTAAGTTAACGTCGCCCCGATGGAAATTGCGATCTCCCTCTTGCAACATTACAGTTTTGATCTTGGTGGCTATACCATCAAAGATTTGATTCGTGCATGGAGTGGGTTTAAACCTGAATGGGTGCGTCAAGCTGTAATCGAATCGTTATTTCAAGGAAGATATAAAGCCGTTTCGGTTAATCAGATTTTGCATTTATGGGAACGCAAAGGCGAACCAAATTGCCGTTATAACCATGAATTTGAGCGCTTGGTGTGCGGTGATGTTGCTGTGATTTATGAAGATAGAATTTTTTACACCCCTCCTCGTACTTCTACTCGCGAAGCAGCGATCGCGGAAATCCCTTCATTTGCAAGCATTGCGGAAGCAAATTCACCACTACCATTTCCTGTCCGTCCAATGCTTGGAACTGCTAAAATCCCTCAAGTTTCGCCTCAAGTTAATCCAGTTGCGCAGCCTAAACCTCAAAGATACCCTATTCGTCTAACTACACCCTCAGGAACGACAGCCGCCGCAAAAGTTTATCCCACCGCCTCTAATACAGAGTATTCTGAAGTCTTTCAATCTGCCTATGAAAATATGACTTTGCTTGCCGAATCTTCAATGTTTGTTGATAAGCTGCGAGCAATGTGTAGCGATCGCCTAGTTCTTCCAATTCCTGAGATTAGAACTAATCTCGATAGGGAAGAAGTTATGATTGAGAATTAGATTCTGTTCAATCAAATTTAGTACTGAGCCCTATCAATAATTATCTACGCGATACACAATGCGGCAGCATAGTTTGAATCTATATTTAATTCTGGGGCTAGTAGTTTTAGAGTCCATTCTTTAATTTGCAAAGTCTTGCCGATAGGCATTTCTAGCAATGACGATACATCCACATAGTCAAGAATATTGGCAATGCCTTCTCCTGTTGCTTTGCCATAGGCTTCCTTGAGAGTCCATGCGTGATAAAAAGATAAGTACTTATTTCGATCGCTCAAGCTTTGAATAATTTTTTGCTCTGAAGGTAAAAAATAGCGTTCGGCAATACTATCAACATCACATTGAGGATTGATATATTCCAAATCAATTCCCACCTCGCGATCGCTACACACTGCATAGATTGCCCAATCTTGAGAATGTGACAGATTAAAATAAACATATTGGCTATTTTGAACGTATGGCTTTCCGCGATCGCTATAAATAAACTGAATTTTCTTGGGTTCGCAGCCTATCCTTGACGCTAGAATCTCTCGTAAATTACCTCTTGCGGCAATAAAATTACGTTTGAGATGTTCCTGTTTGAATCGATCCGCACGCGATCGCTCATCCGCTGAAAGAAACTGCCATAGACGATCGCACTCTGTTGCAGAGATGTCTAGCCTAGCTTGATAAAGTTGCAAGTCTGGAGACATGAGTGAACCCTAAAAACGATATGATCATGCCAAAATCAATACAATTCTAAAAATGGTGTTGCCATTTTTAGAATACAAAAACCTTACTGGGTTTGATTTTCAATTCTCGAAAGTCTGGTTACACTATCAAGAATTGGTATAAAATCTTTGAACTTGAGATGCGATTGGAAAAAACTCTATGAACTTGCCCCTAGTAATCGGTGCATTAATAGTCTCTTTACTGCTGTTGTGGTGGTTGCTGAGCGTGATTAAGGCTAGCTTTAAAACTGCATTTTTAGTAGTTGCCGTGATTTTTGCAATTCAGGTATTGACTGGTGTTGGTCCCCAGCAAATTTTCGCTCAAGTCGGTCAATGGATGGGCGACTCAATGGGAGGCTTGGGAAAATGGTTACAAAATTGGGGTGACAAGGGCAAGGTTGACCCAGATAGTAAGAAGCAATCATTAGTTTGGATGATGCAAATTGCGATCGCCTTAATAAATCCATGAAACAAAAAAAGGGATGCTTTGCATCCCTTTTTTTGTTGGGACTAGCCTCCTGCGATCGCAGGAATGATGCTTACTTCATCGCCATCATTGAGGGCAGTATTGGCTCCATCTAGAAAGCGGATATCTTCGCTGTTGACATAAAAATTAACAAAGCGGCGGAGATTGCCTTTTTCATCACAAATGCGAGCTTTGATACCTGGGCAACTAGTTTCGAGCGAATCAATAATTGCTTGAACGGAATCACCAGTACACTCGACAGTAGCTTGATTGTTAGTCAATTGTTGGAGTGGAGTGGGAATTAAAACTTTAACGGTCATATTTTTTGTGTCAATTCAGAGAACTTTAGACTTTTTTGGACAGTCATATAGAGGTGGCGCAAAACTCCGCTTCTATGTGACTGGATTTGTTATATTTTAACGCGAGTGCGATTACCGCCTAACTTTGCCTGCAAATCCCGAAGCTTTAAATTGCTTAAGCTCTAAAGGTTCAGGCTGTTCAGCAGGAATCGCTACCATAATTTGAAAGTCGCTATTGCCTGCGGGAATCTCCTCAACAGCACCCAGTCTCGCTCTTTCAGGCATAGCATCATTGCCATTGGCATCATATATACGCCCAAAAATATCGGCATTGTACACAACTTTGCCTGAAGGATTGGTTGCATTTCCTTTGATCATGTAGCACTTTGCCGACATCACGCCACCGCCTAGCACCATGTTTTTACCAGCATCGCCAGTACATGACTCGTAAGTAACATTAGTCAGCTTTATTTGCACTGCCCAAGCAGGTGCACTAATGGCAAAGGTACAAATACATAGTAGGAGAGACAAGACGGTAGCCTTACAAACCTGCAATAATTTTTTGAGATTTTCAGTCTTTGCGATCGCCATAAATAAACCTATTTTATAAACCCTGTAATAAAAAAATTTCAGAAAAAAGAATGGCTTCTTTGACGTGGTAAAATTCATCTTAGCTCTTGAAGGAGGTCTATTTTTAATGCCACTTAGTCTATTGATTGCAACATTACCTGAAGCGTATAGAATTTTCGATCCACTGGTAAACGTTCTTCCCGTGATTCCTGTATTTTTCTTGCTACTCGCTTTTGTATGGCAAGCTTCAGTCGGTTTCAAATAGGTTTCAATTTAAGTCTTAACTTAATAAAAAAACTTATAAAAACTTTTAAGTACACCTAGTACATTTCTACTGATTCATTTATAAAACAAAAACGATATAAGCGATCGGGGTAGCGGCAACGTTACCCCGATCGCTTTATAAGGTGTTCCGCTTCGCGGTACACACTTATAAAAGGGCTAAAAATCGCTTTATAAGGTGTTCCGCTTCACGGTACACACTTATAAAAGGGCTAAAAATCGCTTTATAAGTGTGTGCCGCTTTGCGGCACACACTTATAGGCTAAAAATATTATTTTTAATAAAATATGGAAACCATCGGACGTTGGACGAACAAATTTTTGATGTTCAATTTGTTCTTAGTATTTTTCTTCTTTGCATGGCTGCTAGTTGCTCTTGGTGGCGAAACCCTAAAAGTGAATCTTGGCTTGGAGCTATGGAGGCAACTATGGGAACCATTGATTCAACCTGTACTAGGCATCGTTATGGCTGGTGCGATCGCTAGTGGCATAATCTCCAAAGTTAAACAAAAACTAGCTAAACCATAACAACAACAAAGAAGTAAAGATATTATTTTCGAGTTTTCAGCGCTGTAGACTCTGAAAACTCGAAGAATCGGCTTAGATATGCCTCACCCAACCATTAATCGTGAAGCGACTATCAGCAAAATATTCCGTTGGGCAACTCACAGGTAATACTTCATGCATACATCCGCTTGGGAAAAAGACAATCGTGTTATTAGTGGGCTGAATCACTTTGCGGGAGTCTGCAGCAACGTAATGGCCATTTTCGATTTTACTGTCATAGATTACTAACTCGCCACCAGTGAAAGGTTTAGGCTCGCGACAGTAGTAATACACATAGGTAAGTACTCTTGTTGCACAGTCTGGACTGCCGTTATCATTATGAATTTTGTAATAATTGCCGTGATTATGGGCAGTCATTTGCGACTCAATTTGCCCAATCGCAAAGTTATTTATATCTAAGTGAGTGATGATTTGAGGTGTAATTTTTCTTACTAGATTAATCATAAGTTCTGAGAACTCAGGGAAGTGCATCAGATAAAATGAGCGCCGATAGTTGGGGTCAGCAGCTGAGTTAGTGGTGGGGATAAACTCAGGTTGTTTACTAATGCTATATCGCAATAAATCGTTTAGTTGATTTGGCGTAAGAAAATCATCAATTAGTGCATAGGGAGATGGAATGATTTCAGGATCTGGCGGAATCTTTAAGAGGATTGACTCTCTAGTTGTGGATGGTTTGGGGTCTTGAATAGCAGGAAGATAAGCTGGTATTTGAAGAGAACTATTATTAGTATTTACGAATACATCTGTTTTTTGCCTAATAGCCCAAAAGCCTTTTCCAAATTGACGATCAACTAAAATACATTCAAAGTTTCGCCAAGAAAACCTATAGTCTTGAATTTGAGATGATACTTCTTTATTCAGTCTTTCAACGAAGTTATCATCAAGACTTAGTAAAATCTTAAGCTCATCGGTTGAAATCCAAAAATCTGACTCAGCAATATGTTTTACATTGTCAAGCTGAAGAATTAAGTGCTCGACTTGATAACTAGTATCTTCAGAAATTGTTTTGGATTTCAGATGCTGGGCTTTCATAAATTTAAACAACTACTTTTTGACGCTTTAAGCCATCTAATAACTATGTAATATGTCTCAAGCCACTTTAATTAAACCAGCTTGGCATTAATAAAATTGGTGGATCGTAATTTCCTGCTTGCATATTGTGACCTGTTAGTTTTGAGGTTAGCTGATCAGCGATCGCACCAGAAATATTGCCAGCACCAGCAATATCAAAAAATGGCAAGGCAATACTAACACTAGTTTGACTGAGCAATTGATCTAAAAGTCTTTCAAAGGAAGCAGGAGATTTACGAATTGGTAATTCGCTTTGCTCTGGCAACTTGAATTTTTTTCTGGATAAATCACGTAAATCTGCGATCGCTGTATCCAAAGTTCCTAAGGCATCAACCAGTTTATTCTCTTTAGCTTGTTGTCCCGTATAAATGCGTCCGTCCGCCAGCTTGCGCACCACTTCTAAATCTAGTTTGCGCCCCTTGGATACATCGGTAATAAATTCTTGATAGGTACTTTGCAACAGTTCTTGCAATAGGGCACGCTCTGGATCACCTAGCTCACGAAATGGCGAAAAAATATCTTTGTAGGGGCCAGTTTTAATCGTTTGGGATTGGATACCTACGCGATCTAGTAATTCCTTGGCATTAAACCCACTCAAAATTACGCCGATACTACCTGTCAATGTGCCAGCATTGGCATAAATTTTAGTTGCTGAACTTGCTGCATAATAACCACCACTAGTCGCCTGATCGAGCATACTCACCACAACGGGTTTTTTCGCGCTCAAGTCCTTAACCGCTTCGTAGAGTTCCTTGCTTGCGCCGACGGTTCCTCCAGGGCTATTAATTGATAGCAATACACCCTTTACAGAGTCTTCTTCGATTAGTTCGCGCAAGCGATCTCGTACTGCCATCGCACCCGATGATGAAGCCCTTGCTCCAGAAATTGCACCATCTAGGGAGACTAGTTCAAGGCGATCGCGATCGAGTACTTTCTTTAAATTTAAAGCTTCATCCATTTGGCGGCGCTGAATACCAAATGTGGCTGAGATAAAGCAAACGGCGACTAAAACGAGAGCAATGATGCGATTGAGTTGCATAGCAAATTTTTCTGGCGGCTGCTTTAGTTTAGTATAAAACCTAGATAAGGGGAGGCATCGCTTCGTGCTGCTTCTCCTTTCTAGGTTAAAATCATCTTTTTGTAAGCTTTCTTCACAATCATGGCTAATAAAGCACTCAACAATACATCAGCTAAAGAATCCCCCAAAGACAAAGAAATAGTTCGCGATTATTTTAATTCCACAGGCTTCGATCGCTGGCGACGGATTTATGGTGAAGGTGATGTCAACCGAGTGCAGCAAGATATTCGGACTGGGCATCAACAGACCGTCGATTATGTATTGGATTGGTTTAAAAATGACAAAAATGCCCTAGGACAAACCGTCTGTGATGCAGGTTGCGGTACTGGTAGTCTCAGCATTCCCCTCTCGGCAATGGGTGCAAAGGTATATGCCAGTGATATTTCCGAAAAGATGGTAGGTGAAGGCAAGAGCCGAGCTGCCGATCCTGAAAACCCGATCTTTGAAGTCAAGGATTTGGCAGCTTTGTCTGGAGAATATGACACTGTAATTTGTCTGGATGTATTGATCCACTATCCCGATCGCGAATCAGAAGCGATGATCTCCCATCTAGCTTCTCTTGCTAAATCTCGTTTAATCCTCAGCTTTGCCCCTAAAAATCCTTACTATGTATTGATGAAGAAAGTTGGAGATATGGTTCCAGGCCCAAGCAAAGCGACTCGCGCTTATTTGCACAAGGAGTCAGATGTGCGCCAAGTTCTGAAGAAGTTAGGTTTCACGATCAAACGCAAAGAATTTACAGCTACCTCATTTTATTTCTCTCGTCTGTTTGAAGCTGTCCGCAATTAAAATAAATCATAAACCGCAAAGAGTGAGATGCGGCGCGAAGCGCCGCATCTCACTCTTTGCGGTTTGAACGGATCAATCTCGTATAATTTACAAAAGGATTGCCAAAATAAAATTATGCCTGTCCTCAATGCCAGTACCTTGACCCTAGATCAAGTTTATGTTCACCTCAAATTCCAGAAATTACCCTATAGCTCTTTTACATCTTTACTTCAGTTAGAGCCATTGTCAGAATTTGAACGAGTTGAACTTAGCCAGATTCGTATTGATTTTGAAAACTATCTTAACGATGGAAAAGTGCTAGAAGATATGGTGATGGCGCTGACGGTGATGCCATTGCTGAGGCTAGCAGGTTTTTATCGTGCGCCGATCAAGATGCGAATGGAACAGGAAATAGAACGCATTAATCTTGAAGATGGTGATATTAGCATCACAGGTAGATTAGACCTGATTTGTATTAATAAAAATCGTCCGACAATTAATGATATTGCTTTTTGGATTTTAGCGATCGAGGCAAAAAATACGAGTATTAGTGCATCGGAAGGGTTGCCACAATTACTTACCTATGCATACAAAAGTTTGGAACAGCAAAAAACAGTCTGGGGATTAACTACTAATGGAGTGTATTACGAATTTTTCTACATTCAGCAAAATTCCCAGAATGCTTCATCTCCAACTTATCAACCATTGCCATCACTCCATCTAATGGAGCCTGAGTCTTCAGAAAAGTTACTGCAAGTTTTGAAAGCGATTTGCAAATTGCAAAATTCCATATAGCTACCGAAAAAGAGAGTTGCGGTGCGGTGCGCTGCAACTCTCTTTTTGAGTTAAGAATTCTTTACACTTTAAATTTAAGCGATCGCATAGAAATAGCCGCAAAACCTGTTTGAATAGAAAATAGTGCTTTTAATTAAGTATGGTTAGCGCTACGCGCCACCCGTACTCATCTTTAAATTCTGTTGTTTTTTATTGTTTTTCATATTATTTAGTTTGTCCTATGGTCGCATCCTCCACAGTTCGCATTAGTTCTCGCAAAAGTCAGCTAGCACTGGTACAAACCCATTGGATACAGGCTGAACTAAGCAAAGCACATCCTAATCTCCAGTTTGATGTCGTCACCATGAGCACACAGGGTGACAAAATCCTTGATGTTCCTCTTGCTAAAATCGGCGACAAAGGTTTATTTACCAAAGAATTAGAAGTCTCAATGCTGTCTAAGCAGTCAGACTTAGCAGTGCATAGCCTCAAAGATCTACCAACAAATTTGCCTGAAGGTCTAATGCTTGGTGCTGTAACTGAGCGCGAAAATCCTGCCGATGCCCTAGTTGTTCATGAAAAGTTTAAGGACAAAACCCTCGAAACTTTGCCATCAGGTACTGTCGTTGGTACGTCTTCACTGCGTCGCTTAGCTCAGTTGCGCCATTACTATCCTCACCTTACCTTTAAGGATGTACGCGGGAATCTCAATACTCGTCTGCAAAAGCTAGATTCTGGTGAATATGATGCACTAATTCTCGCTGCCGCAGGTTTGCAACGTTTAGGAATGGGCGATCGCGTTCATGAGGTAATTGATGCTGAGATTTCTCTCCATGCCGTCGGACAAGGTGCTTTAGGCATCGAATGTCGTGCTGAAGATCCAGATATCCTTGCTTTATTTGCACCAATCAGCCACTATCCCACCACTCAACGCTGCCTCGCGGAGCGTTCATTCTTGCGCGAACTGGAAGGTGGATGCCAAGTTCCTATTGGGGTGAATACTTCCATTAATGCTGACAAGCTCACATTAAAAGGAATTGTTGCTAGCCTTGATGGTAAAACTCTAATCAAAGGAGAAGTCACTGGTGATTTAACCAAACCTGATGCGATCGGTCTAGAGCTAGCCCATCAACTCAAGGATAAGGGCGCTCAAGATATTCTTAACAAGATTTTTGCAGAAGTTCGTTCTTGAGGATGAGTCCCTTACTCAAAAAAGCAAAGCGCCTGTTTAGCGGGCGCTTTGCTTTTTTGGGGTAAGTTTCTGATTAAAGATACGAGAAAAAGAGTAGAATTATAGCTCACTAAACCAATTTTTTATAGTTTGCAGTCTCTCATAGCAGCAGTTCTCATTATAAAAATCGGTTGTTTGAAAGCTCGCCTTTGGCGAGCTTTCAAACAACCGATTTTGGTGTTTCCAGCGCCTTCGGCGCTGGAAACACCAAAATCGGTTTCATAATGAGAATTGCTGCTCTCATAGCGTAGCAACCTATAAAAATTAATAATTAAGTTGATAGCGTTGTGCAGACTGACTATTTAGAACGTATCCTCAAAGCTCGCGTGTACGATGTCGCGCAAGAAACACCATTAGAATTTGCCCCTAACCTATCGGCGCGATTGAATAATCGGTTGCTGCTGAAAAGAGAAGATATGCAATCAGTCTTCTCTTTTAAATTGCGTGGAGCTTATAACAAAATGGCGCAATTATCTCCTGACTTGCTTTCTCAGGGTGTGATTGCTGCATCGGCAGGAAACCATGCTCAGGGAGTCGCCCTCAGTGCTCGCGAGTTAGGGACAAAAGCAATTATTGTCATGCCAGTGACTACACCACAGGTAAAAGTGAACGCTGTAAAAATGCGTGGTGGTGAGGTGGTCTTGCATGGTGACACCTACGATGATGCCTATGCCCATGCAAGGCAGTTGGAAGCAGAGAAGAATCTCACCTTTATCCATCCCTTTGATGATCCTGACGTGATTGCAGGACAGGGAACAATTGGCATGGAGATTTTGCGCCAATATCAGAAACCAATCCATGCGATTTTTATAGCGATCGGAGGCGGCGGGCTAATTTCAGGAGTGGCAGCTTATGTGAAGAGATTACGACCTGAAATTAAAATCATTGGTGTAGAGCCAGTTGATTCTGATGCGATGTCCCGATCGCTACAGGCTGGACATCGAGTGCGTCTAGATCAAGTTGGTCTATTTGCTGATGGCGTGGCGGTGCGCGAAGTTGGGCAAGAGACTTTTCGACTCTGTCAGCAATATGTCGATGAGATTTTGCTAGTCGATACTGATAATACTTGTGCGGCGATTAAGGATGTTTTTGAAGATACACGCTCGATTTTAGAACCTGCTGGCGCTTTGGCGATCGCAGGCGCAAAGGCATATGTCGAACGCGAAGGAATCGAAGGACAGACTTTAGTTGCGATCGCCTGTGGCGCGAATATGAACTTCGATCGCCTGCGATTTGTTGCTGAACGAGCGGAACTAGGCGAACATCGCGAAGCGATTTTTGCAGTGACGATTCCTGAACATGCTGGCAGTTTGCGGAAGTTTTGCGAGCTGATGGGCAAGCGAAACTTAACTGAGTTTAGTTATCGGATTGCTGATCAGGAAATTGCTCATATTTTTGTAGGTGTGCAAATTGTCAATCGGGCTGATGCGGCAAATCTAGCAATCACTTTTGCGGAGAATAGGTTTACTGCGATCGAGATTACCGATGATGAACTCACGAAGCTACATCTACGACATATGGTCGGAGGGCGATCGCCCCTTGCTCATAATGAGCTTCTCTATCGCTTTGAGTTTCCTGAGCGTCCAGGTGCATTGATGAAGTTTGTCGGATCGATGAGTCCTAATTGGAATATTAGCTTGTTCCATTATCGCAATAATGGTGCAGATTATGGAAGGATTGTTGTCGGTGTGCAAGTACCTCCGTTAGAGATGGAAGAGTGGCAAGCATTTCTTGATACTCTTGGTTATCGCTATTGGGACGAAAGCCAAAATCCAGTCTATAAATTGTTCTTAGGTTGAGTTGTTTTTGGCTTTTTTACACCTTCAAAGAAAAGTGCGATCACAGTCAAAATCATTATTCCTAATCATTTCCAACAAAGGATTTGCTAAACAATTTGAAGATGTGTAAGGAATAGAGCTATCTAATTTGTTATCCTGAAGATTACCTGTTGTCATAAAAACTATGAAAGCCTACGAATTTTCTACTACGATTACACCTGATGGGAAGCTTGAGTTACCAAAGCATCTGAAAAATTTGCCGAAACAGCCAAAAGTTAGGGTAATTGTTTTGATTGAAGAATTAGTAGATATTAATTTAGAAGATCAGGATGAAGTCTTCGATCCAAGTCCAGAACAAATTGCGGCTAGTCTTTATAGAGCACTACATGAGGTAAAGACAGGACAAACAAATCCAATTTCTCAACTTTGGGATAGTCTGGATGGAAACTAATCAGCCTACGGAAATTGAGGATATTGTTGAGGCTTTTATGTGGCAACAAGAGCAATCAGAAATTTAGGAATTGCCTTTTGAGCCATTGTTTAAGCCTTCGATAAATAAAGTGATCGCAGTCATCATCATTAATCCTAAGCCTGTCCGCCAAAGGATTTGCCAGATGAAGGGGAGATAGGTGAAGAGTAGTGAGATCGCGCCAAACATGGCTGATATGCGGAATGCGAGAAATACGCCAAAGACAAAAAATCTAAATGCGCTATCAAAGACTTTATAAAAATTAACAATCCAATAATATTGCAATTAAAAAAATCTGTGATAAGATTTTTGACAATACAATCGGGTTAAAGTAAAGATTTTGCCTTTACTTTAACCCTGACCCTCTAGCCCTATGTGGCAAAGCTAGCAAGCTTATGACACTATATAACAAAACAGTAGAGGTGTACTTATGATTCAATTCTTTGGCGGGTTATCGGCTCTCGTACTTGCTTTTGGAGTAGCTTACGGTTCAATAGGATCACAAAACATTCCCGTTGTAACTACAACTCTTATGGCTGTATTAGGAGCAAAACTAACCGAAAAGGACTAGATGAAGGCTCAGTTAGAGAATTACAGGCGGGTAAATGTTCGTAGCATTTACTCGCTTTTTTATGTAAAATACCCTAGCTATATTTTTGCAAGGAATTTGCATATTTTTGCAAGGAATTTGTATGAGTTGATGTTCCCTCTAATTTTGATTTAGATAAACCCATGTATCCCCTTGATTTACCCTTGGTTTCGGCTTAGATAAACCCATGTATCCCCTTGATTTACCCTTGGTTAAACACTGGAATAGCGATTGCAGCCCGAAAAAACACCTTATAATACCAATAAGCAAATTAGCGAACACCTTGAATGTGACACTTTCGGGCGAGTCCAACACTATTACTGCATCGGTTTTGCGCTGTGGTGAGGTCATCAGTACCTTGCGCCAACAGCGTGAGGCGATTTGTGCTTTTCTTGCTGCGTCACTGTTTTTGTTTGGCTCGGTGGTACGAAATGAGGCTAAGGTTAGTAGTGATGTCGATCTATTAGTGGAGTTTTCGCAGCGTGTTGGTTTGTTTACTTTGGCGCGATTGCAAATTTATCTCGAACAGTTATTAGGTTGTGCGATCAATTTGGGTACGCCTGACTCGCTCAAATCCTATATACAGGATTTAGTACTAGTAATAGAGGGGGCAAAGCGTGTCTTATAAAGCTACAAATTGGGATGAATTTATCGCCGAGATTGCAAAATCAAAAATATCAAGCCCAAGGCTATACCGAACTTTCACTTTAGTATTTAGTGAAATAGGTCGTAGTAAAACGCTTGAAGAATGTTCTGAAAAGCTTCTTGAGCAGCCTGTTAAAACAATAGGAGAGCATTTACGAGAAATATACAAACTTTTTGATTCTGATTATCCAGACCTTAAGAATCAAGGTAAGGGTAAAAGACAGGCATTAACTGAATGTTTGTTGAAACTTTATGAAACTCAGAAGGTTTCAGACAATATTAGCGATCGCCCCCAACCCTCAACTAATCCCCAGAATATCCCTACTCCCGAATCAATCCCAGAATTAACAACCCTTGAGTTTATTGGACGCGATCGCGATTTAATTAATCTCGCAAACCTCATCAGACAAGCCAAAATAGTCTTAGTCAAGGCTGGGGCGGGTGTGGGCAAATCAACACTAGCGCGGGAGTTTTTGCAGACGCAGTTTAAAAAAGTGATTCGGATAGAGATGGGTTTGGAGTCGGGGAACGTTACGCCTGCGGAAGAGAAGGTGTCGCAAATCTTGCGGAAGGATTTTGATGAGGAGCCTAGTCGGGATTTTGGGATTAATTTGGATATTTTGAGAGAGAAGTTAGCGGATCGGGCAAATCCCATCGGAGTGCTAATCGATAATCTCGAACCTGCGCTAGATGAGAATTATCGCTTTCGGGAGAAGTTGCGCGGCTATGATGCTTTATTGGCGGTATTAGGCGATCGCGATGCTTGTTCATTTACGCTGATCACTAGTCGGCGATCGCTGATTGCTCAACGGGTAAAGGTACATGAGTATTTACTGGAGGGGTTAGACATTACGGCATGGCGGCAATATTTTCATGATTGTGAGAATGGGGTAGATTCGGAGGCACTATTGCAGATGCGTGATGCCTATAACGGTAATGCGAAGGTAATGGATATTCTGCATGGTGCGATTAAGAACCGTTTTGATGGCAATATTGGAGCCTATTGGAGTCGATACAAGGATGCTTTGCTGGCAGATTCGGAATTAGAAACTTTGATTTCGGTGGAAATGGATTTGTTACGAGATAATCAACCTGATGCTTATAAGTTAATCTGTCGGATGGGTTGCTATCGTTATCAAGATGTAAAAACTGTTCCTTTTGAGGGGGTGATTTGTTTGTTATGGGATGTAAACGAGTCTCAAAGGATTGGCGTTATAGATTATTTAAGTAAAACTTCTTTGATTGAAGTTAAAGGTGGATATTATTTACATTATGCTGTTCGCGAAGCTGCAAAATTACGTTTGCGAGAGAATAGAACAGATTGGGAAACCGCAAACCACGCATCAGCAAACTTTTGGACTAATAACGTTCAAACTGTTGAAACAATTGAAGATGCATTTAAAGCATTTGAACCATATTATCATTATGTATCGATTAATAGGTATGAAGATGCAGCTTTTACCATAATAAAAAAAAGAGCAAATAAATGGGACTCTCAAGAGTTACTTGGCATGTCATTTTATAGGCTAGGATTATTCCAACAAATGATTACTGCAATAAATCAAATAATAGATAATATTCACAGAGAGGATTATTTAAGCGAGATTTACAGTATATTAGGCTCTCTTTATTGGATGACAGGTTATATCAATAAAAGTATTGAGTCTAATCTTAATTCGGGTGAATTGGCAGTAAAACTAGGTAACAAAACACTTGAATTTCATGTATTATTTAATATGGGACTATGCAAATTAGATCTATGGGAACCCCAAAAAGCATTAGATTTCCTCTTAAAAGCTGACGCAATAGCTACCGCGAATAAATTCACATCCAATGAAGCAAATTCGGATGGTGGGAGATATGCTTACTTAGCATTTTTAAGTTCCGTTTTAGGGTTGAGAGAACAGGCATTAGATTTTATAAAAAAATCTCCCACTAACGTCTATTTTAATCAGCAGGGAATTGGATCTGTATGGTCTAATATCTACTCATCAATACTTTTAGGTTTAACATTTAAAAGATTAGGAATGACTCAGGAAGCATTGGAGAGTTATTATAAGGCTATATCTTATGCTGATGAGACTAACTATACTCAAGCAAGAGCCAAAGCACTAACTGGAATTGCAGAGATTTATCGAATACAGCAAAATTTTGACATAGCAATTGTTTGTCATATAGGGTCAATAGAAATACTTAATAAACTTAGAGCTAAATGTGATCTTGCAGAAGCATATTTTCAACTTGGGCTAACATATCAGGCAATGGGAGAACATGACCAAGCAGAAGAATATAAAGCAAAAGCACTACAACTTTTCGCGCAAATGGAAGCACCGAAACAAATCGAGAGAGTTAACCAAGCCTTTGGAGGAAACATACAATGAATACTCAAATAGTTGACGCGATTTAAGAGAATAGTTAAGCGCATGAGTAACACAAAGACTTTTGATACAATGAAAGCAGATTTCATAAAAAACATTCACCAAGGTAAATGTAATGCCCCTATTAAACGTTGAGTATATAACCAACCAAGAAGGACAGCCCACCGCAGTTGTCATCCCCATCGAGATTTGGCGGCAACTTTTACCCATCGACAATATCTCTCTAGAAAATCTTAGCGAAGCTATAGAAGATTATTGTCTTAATAAAGCAATGGACGAAGGCAAAAACACTCCTCTTTATTCCCATGCAGAAGCTCTAGCTTTTTTAGAGGATTAGATTGGAAGACTAAAATGGAAGTTAAGTATCGTCAGTCATTTTTGAAAGATCTCAAAAATCTAAAAGGCACATCAGTATATCAACGCATCTCTGAAATTACCTTTACAACTTTACCTGAAGCTCAGAGCTTGCAGGAACTACCAAACATTAAAGCCATGCAAGGATATTCAACCCGTTACCGCATTAGAGTCGGTGACTATCGCATTGGCATAGAAATTTCTGACAACACAGTAGAAGTCATCCGCACATTACACCGCAAAGAATTTTATCGTTACTTTCCTTAGAAAATGACTACGAGTTTAATTAGCATTAAGTCAGTACTTAACGAACTCAATCGAGAGTTACAAGAGTTTTATAGCGATCGCCGCTAACTCAAGGTATAAAATAGGAGATGTCAAATATTACTGACTGTCTAAGATCATGACTCTTGCAAACATCCCCCAAACAGTCATTACAATAGAGCCAGTAAATCTCAAGCGTTGGAGAGTACAGGACTATCATCGCATGAGTGAGTTGGGGCTTCTCAGTGGCGAAAAAACTGAACTAATTGCTGGACAAATCACGCTAATGGAAGCCAAAGGAACGCCCCACGTCACATCATTACATTTACTTGCCAATTTTTTGCGCGATCGCCTCGGCACTTCAGCATTAGTTCGCACCCAAGATCCAGTTCATCTAGATGATTTCTCAGAGCCAGAACCAGATTTAGCGATCGTCCAAGGGTCAGTTTTAGATTATGTTGAACAACATCCACGTCCTGAGCAAATTTATCTCGTCGTAGAAGTTGCCGACTCCACTCTAAAACAGGATTGTGAAATCAAAGATAAGCTCTATGCTAAAGCTGGTATCGCTGACTACTGGGTACTGGCTCCCCAAAAACGTCAACTGCATATTTTCCGTAAACCAACAGCTATAGGATACACCGAACATTTAATCCTTTCTGAGCCCAGTCAAGCTTCTCTTTTAGCATTTCCTGATTTTGCGATCGCTTTAACTTCTATACTCCCTCCCATTTCATGAGGTAAATTATGATAGCAGCACCAAAGTTTGATTACATCACTCCAGACGAATACCTCGCAATGGAAGAGAAAAGCGAAATTAAACACGAATATATTGATGGATATGTTTATGCGATGGCTGGCGCAAACGATCCCCATGTTACGATCTCATTAAACATGGCTTTTGTAATCCGCAATCATTTACGCGGCTCTAATTGCCGAGTCTATATGTCAGACATGAAAGCGAGAATAGATTTGTTAAATCGCTTTTATTATCCAGATGTGATGGTGACTTGCGATCCTAGAGATACACAATCACAAAATCAAAAGAGATTCCCAAAGCTAATCATTGAAGTTTTATCTAAATCTACTGAAGCGTTTGATCGTGGTGATAAATTTGCCGATTATCAACAAATAGAGAGTCTCGAAGAATATGTTTTAGTGAATACCAAACGTCAACGCCTTGACTGCTTTCGCCGCAATGAAGAAGGAATTTGGTTTTTAAAATCGTATTCTGGAGAGCAAGATATTTTTCAACTATCAAGCATTAACTTTGAAGGGAAATTTACGGATCTTTATGAAGATGTTTTATTCAGTTAGATGGCGCAAAGCACCATCTAACTGTTACAGTTCACCGATCGCATATTCGATCAACTTGAGCATAGACTTACTCATTTGCTCGAATCCTTGACGCTTGAGGGCAGAAATTGCGATCGCGTCAGGATATTTCTCTAGAATAGCCTTTGGATCTTCAACCGCATCGATTTTATTGAAAACTAATAAAATTGGACCAACAGCGATCGGCATATCTTTGAGGATTTTATCCACTGATTTGAGTTGATCTTCCCAAGCAGAATGAGAAGCATCGACTAGATGCACTAGTACATCAGCTTCTGATACTTCTTCGAGTGTGGCGCGAAAAGCATCAACAAGGGATTTTGGCAATTCATGGATGAATCCTACAGTGTCAGTAAGTAGAACCGTATGGATTTCATCATCTTCACCTGTAAGTCTGAGGCGGCGCGTGGTGGGATCGAGGGTGGCAAATAACTTGTCGGCAGCATAGACATCGGCTTTAGTCATAGCATTCAGCAAAGTCGATTTGCCAGCATTGGTATAACCAACGATCGCAACCGTAGGAACCTCTTGATCGACACGCTTTTGGCGAATGCGCGATCGCTGTGCTTGCAGATGATTAACTTGCTGCTGAAGGAACGTAATTCGCTTCTGGATTACACGGCGATCGGTTTCTAATTTAGTTTCACCAGGCCCGCGTGTGCCAATACCACCGCCGAGTCTGGATAGAGCTTGTCCATGTCCAGCTAATCGAGGTAAGCGATATTCGAGTTGAGCTAGCTCTACTTGTAACTTCCCTTCCGACGACTGAGCGCGTTGGGCAAAAATATCGAGAATTACTTCCGTGCGATCGCTAACTCGTAGACCGATCATTCTTTCGATATTGCGAGTTTGGGAAGCCGTGAGTTCGCGATCAAATACCACAAGATTTGCCCCTTTAGTCTGTGCGGCGATCGCTAGTTCTAATACCTTGCCTTCACCGAGAACGGTCTGAGGATGGGGGCGCTCGCGTTTTTGCCAGAGAGCATCTAACACTTTGCCGCCTGCGCTTTCCACCAAATGACCGAGTTCAATCATTGCAAAGGGCATGGAGTCAGATTTTTCTTTTTGATGCATCAATCCTACTAGCATCACCCGATCTTGATTGTCGTCGGTGGCGCGGCCAGCAAAATTACGGCTAAATTCTTCTTCTAGCCCTTCCACTAATTCTAAGAAATCTTGCTTCGCTAGCGCTTCAATCGTCAACAGTTTGGACACTCGCCAAGCATCCTGCTGTTCGGGTAATTCTGTATCTGTAGCTGGCAATAAATGAGCCAAATAGCCGCGCTCAGTATGACCTTTAAGATTTGCTGTCAAAATTACCAATGCATCAAGACGTTGCATCAACATCGCCGTTAAGTCGGTGGGATTGGGGTACTCAGCATCAGGACTTGAACAAATGCAGCGCAATCCACTGAGGCGATCGCTACCATAACGCGGTAATTCCAAGGGTGGGATCTTGGTTTGATTGGGTGTACCGATCGCGACACGGATCACCTGTCCGCGTCGATTGATATAGATGCAGATAGATTCTTTGAGCTCAGCACTTACTGCGGCAAGGCGTTGAGCTAATTCGGGTGTGACAAGGCTATCTTGAGGTAAGCGCGATCGATATAGCCGATCTAGTTGCTTTAATTGATGCGCCTTTAGTCCTTGAGTTTTTCCGTAAATAGTTTCGATATGCGTTACTCAGTATAATTGTCACTACAATTATACTGAGTATGATGCGATGAAAGCCGCAGCCCTTTTTTTGGTAACCCATGGCAGTAGCGATCGCCGTTCATGGATAGCATTACAAAATTTAGTCACAGTGGCGCGATCGCAAAGTGATCGCTATATCAGCGGCGGGTGTCTGGAAGGACAGGAACTTAGCCTATCGCAACAATTAGAAAAGTTTGCAACTGAGGTAATCAAAGTTGGCATTTCCGAAATTACGATCTTGCCTTTGTTCTTACTAGAAGGTGTGCATGTCAGCGATGATATTCCTGAACAAGTTGCGATCGCCCAAAGTAATTTACAAACAACATTTCCCGATTTGCTGCCAAATAAGCTTAGATTTCGGACAACAGCTCACTTAGGCACAGCTTTTCAGATTCCCAGTTTACTATTACAACACTTTGCGAAATATACTGAACAAAGTAAATTAGAAAATCAGGGACGCATTTTAATGGCGCATGGAAGTCGTCGGGCTGGGGCAAATCAAGTGGTTGAGGACTTGGCAAAACAGATTCAAGCGATCGCAGCCTACTGGGGAGTAGAGCCAAAAATTGAGACTCAAATCGAGAATTTAATATCACAGGGAACAAATAAAGTCACAGTGTTGCCGTATTTTTTAACCGAGGGTGGGATCACTGAAGCGATCTCTAATAAACTAAAACCATATAGCGATCGCATTCAGATTCAGCAGTTACCTGTGCCATTATCAAATGAGCAGATTGTAGATTTAGCATTGAAGTTCGCCTAGTAAGACCGACAAGGTAAAAAAAGTTGGCTGAAAGATATAAACATCTTAATCCCATATATCAAGAGATCCTCAAGCAAGAGCGTCTCAAAAACTTGATGCGAATTGCTAAATGCATCGAGAATAGTACTGTGGGTGTTTTTGAGACAACTCTAGATGACCAAATTCGGGGAATTAGCGTATCTTTTTGCGATTTATTAGGATATAGCTCTGAGCAAATTTGCCAACTTAAGTATGAGCAGATTTGTCATCCTGATGATTTATCCGCTTACTATTTTCTTAAGGAGCGATTGCTGTCGGGAGAAATTGATCATTGTTATATCAATGTGCGTTATATCCGTGAAGATGGACAAATTGTGCAAGTCCTCCAAAGCTCCGATCTTGATGTTAGCGGCTCGAAAGAGCCGCATTTTGTGAATCGATTTGAAGATATTACTGATTGGGAACGAACCGCGAAGAATCAGCAAGATTTTGAAAATCGGACTCGCTATCTATTCGAGAATAATCCAAACCCCATGTGGATTTATGATATGGAAACACTGGGCTTTTTGGCAGTAAATCAGGCTGCAATAAATCACTATGGCTATAGTGAAGATGAATTTCTATCGATGACATTGCAAGACATTCGTCCTTCTGAAGATATTCCAAAACTCTTAGAGGTGATCTCCAAGGTGTCAACTGGATTTAGTGTGCCTGAAGTATGGAGACATTGCAAAAAAGATGGCACACAGATTTTTGTGGATGTTTCAGCACATACGCTGGACTATCAAAATCGAAAATGCGAACTAATTTTAGTAAATGATGTCACTCAAAAAATACAGTCTGAAGAAGCACTCAAAAGGGCTGAAGCTAAGTATCGTGGTATTTTTGAACATGCGATCGAAGGGATTTTTCAGTCAACTGTTGATGGAAAATTTTTAATTGCCAATCCAATGTTAGCTGAAATATATGGATATGGATCTCCTGAAGATTTGATTACTAATCTTACGGATATCGAGCATCAACTTTATGTTGATCCTCAACGTCGGTTGGAGTTAATCAAACTTTTAGAAGAACAAGAGGAAGTTAAACTTTTTGAGTCTGAGGTTTATCGTCAAGACAAATCAATCATTTGGACTTCAGAGAATGTTCATGCAGTGCGGGATAAGGCTGGGAATATCCTCTATTTTGAGGGAACGGTTGAAGATATTACGGAAAGCAAGCGGGCTAAAGCTGAGATCGAACATCTCGCTTTTCATGACTCTCTCACCAATTTACCAAATCGTGTTCTTTTTCGCGATCGCCTTTCAACGGCTTTAGTAAATGCCCATGATCAATTGCAAATCTATCTCGATCACCATAGTATTTCCGAAATCAACATCATTCCACCAATATTAGCGGTAATGTTTCTTGATTTAGATCGCTTTAAGTTAGTAAACGACACGATGGGACATGCCGCAGGCGATCGCCTCCTTATTGAAGTTGCTAAAAGGCTGAGCGAATGCATGATTGATAAGACTTTCTTGGCACGGATGGGGGGAGATGAGTTTATGATTCTTGTCCCAGAGCTGCAAAGTGTAGAGTCAATTCAACAATTCGCCCAAATGATTTTACAATCCTTTGAAAACCCTTTCTTCGTCGAAGAAATGTCACTTTATATTGGTACTAGTATTGGCATTAGTCTCTATCCCAATGACGGTATAGATGAAGAGGCTTTGATGAAAAATGCTGATACCGCAATGTTTCGAGCGAAAGAGCGTGGGCGTAATCATTATCAACTCTATAACCATGCGATCGGGGCAAAAGTTAAGGAATATGTAGCGATCGAGTATGGGATTCGTCAAGCTCTGGAGCGTTCAGAGTTTCAGGTTTTCTATCAACCACAAATTAATCTTGTCACTGGCGAGGTTGATTGTATGGAGGCATTGGCACGATGGCTCCATCCTGAACTCGGGTGGGTTCCCCCTAATCAATTCATTCCAGCTGCGGAAGAGCATGGCTTGATCGTGCGCTTGGGCGAATGGGTGTTGCGAACTGCCTGTGAGCAAAATCGGGAATGGCAAAAGCAGGGATTACCACCAATTCGGATGGCAGTAAATTTCTCTGCAAAACAATTTCAAGTAATCGATCTTTGCGATCGCATTATGAAAATCCTTGCAGAGACAGATTTAGAGCCTCAATATTTAGAAATAGAAATTACTGAAAGCTTGGTAATGCAAGACCAACATATAACGATTACGATGTTAAAGGAGTTAAAATCCTTAGGAATGAGCGTATCGATTGATGATTTTGGGACTGGCTATTCTTCGCTGAGTTATTTACGATTGCTGCCTGTTAGTAAGGTCAAAATTGATGCTAGCTTTATTCGCGAAACTCCTCAGAATAAAGATGATGCCGCAATTACCTCAGCAATTATTGCAATGGCTCATAGTCTTAATCTTAGGGTGATTGCGGAAGGTGTAGAGCGCAAAGAGCAATTAGAATTTTTGCGATCGCTTGATTGTGAAGCCGTACAGGGCTATCTTTTCAGTCGTCCCGTTCCTGCCCATGAAGCTACTTTGTTACTACAAGCACAACTTAATTAGGACTTACTGAAAAAGCAACAAGGATAGGCGGCGCAAAGCGCCGCCTATCCCAACCTCTAGTTGAATATTGGTTGATTAGACTGTTCGCCCTATAAGTAAGTTGTAGACAATCCCAATCACTGCTAAAACCAAAAGTATATGGATTAAGCCGCCTCCAACGTTAATTGAGAATCCTAAAATCCAGAGAATAATAAGTACACCAACGCCAGTCCAGATTAGATTTAACATGATTTTCTCTTTCTCGTTAAAGTAAATTGATAGAAAATTGCTGATGCCATCCACATCATGGGTAGCTAAATCAATTGTTACAAATCTTGAACTGCAAGATTTGTAACAAAGAACTGCTAGTCAATAATTTTTTTGGCTTCGTCTTTGACATCTTCAGCAGCATGACGAACTTTTGCTTCAGCTTGCTTTGCCTTGCCTTCTAACTGATTTTTAGTGTCACCAGTCATATCTCCGACTGCTTCTTGCACTTTGCCTTCAACATTTTTAGCAGTTGCTGTAACTCTATTTTCTAAACTCATGATTGACTCCTTAATTTGGTTTGAGAACTATTTACCCGAGTCGAATTAATATCTCTGGGTTTCTAAAACCACTGTGACAGGCGAACGTTTGATTTTCTGAATGAATTGATTGAGTATGATACAAATTGTAATCACTCTTTATTATTTCTTAGGAGATTGTTCATTAAATCTCTTCTCATAACTAGTGTCTTGAGTATTTAACAATTTATCCCAGAAGGTGAAATAAAGACCATAATGGAAAGTGCACTTGAGATGATGAATTGAATGATGAGCAGACTCAATGAACCACTTACCTAGCCAATGGTAATGAAATGTAGTGGAATGATAAAGACAATCGCAACTAAAAAAAGAGAACTAATGATCGCTTCTAAGGAATCAAAAGAGAAGGATGTCTAAGGAGTGGGATAGCGCGAGCGGTGATGTCCTTGATGTAAGCAATGAAAAAGTGATGGGTGATGAAATAAAATGAGTGTGTGACAACAATTCTGTGAATTAAAAACAAAACCCCGTAAGGGTTTTAAAAATACAAAATGGCGTAGCCATTTTGCGTTTTGGTATTAAATGGTTTGTGGGAGTGTGCCATAAGCCGCACACTCTCACAAACTATTTAGGATTCCTATCCTAATATTATAGAAAATAAATCTGACCAAGAAAATCAACAGATAGCTCAAAATTGCATGGGCGATCGCTGTATTGTCTAGATCCAAGGGGCTTAATTACTATACTGTTTATATTTAATTAATGTTTCAGCCTTAACTGAAAGGGATGATTGACAATCCCTTTGCGCCTAAAAGGTTTACGGTCAAACGTTGTTAGGCAAAATTCACAAATGCTACCTATTGATACAAAACATAAATAGATAGTTAACTAAATACTTATTCGTGCTTTGAAGACGTATTGTTTGGATGTGATTAAGTTATACATACATTTCAATCGTATGTCTGACTTTTTAATTGCGATTTGGATAACGAAAGCATTAAAAAAGTATTGGAGCTTAACGACCTATGGCAAAGCGATCACTACAAACATCGTCATCTGGAGCCAAAAAAGCTAAACAGCAATTTATCGCTAAAGGATGGACACAGGAGTATCTAGCTAACGAAGTAGGAATTAAAACGAGACAACCAATTTGGCGTTTTTTTGCGGGACAAGCGATCGAACGTTATACATTTTTTGAGCTTTGTACAAGATTAGATTTGGATTGGCGAGATATTGCTCTTAACCCTCCATTAGACTATATTGATCGCACTGACAGCAATAAAACTATTGATGATATAGCAAACTTAGGAATAGATGCTTTGGTACAGATGGTGCGATCGCAACGAATGGATAAGATCAACCATCAATGCGGCATCTTGCAACTATTAGATATTAATCGTCCTGTTTCCATCGATCATATCTATATTGACGTAAATATTTTAGAGCAAATCTCTAGTCAGCAATGGTTAGAAGTCTCTGAAATCAATAGCCTCAAGCCAGAAGATATCGATCGCTTCGGATTAGGTGAAATCTCAGAAAGCCAGATTTCTGGTATGCAAGCAGTAGAAAAGTTTAACAAACTGCGCGTACTAGGCCGACCTGGATCTGGCAAGTCTACATTTCTCAAACATTTAGCAATGCAATGTAACAGCAATCAGTTTGGTTCGGATAAAATCCCTATCTTTATTGTATTGCGGGATTTTGCCGAAAGTTGTCAAGATAGTCATCATGCAGATTTATTAGAATATATCCATCAAGAGTTTCTCACCTCCGATATCTCCCAACCAGCGATCATTAAGAAACTCCTGCAAAGTGGTCGAGTTTTACTCTTAATTGATGGCATGGATGAAGTCTGCCATGAAGATGAGCATATTATTTTAAATGAGGTTCGTCGATTTTGCGACAAATATCATCGAAATCAGTTTGTTGTAGCTTGTCGCACGGCGGCTCAGAGGCTATCACTCAATGGATTCACTGACGTAGAGATTTCTCCATTTACCGAAACCCAAATAGTTGCTTTTGCTCAGAAATGGTTCGTCGAATTTAGCAGAACGAATGAATCAAAGGGTCTGGTGACTGCATCAGAGTTTATGGAAAAGTTGGAATTACCAGAAAATTGGCGATTTCGCCGACTGGTTACCACGCCACTATTTTTGCATTTAGCCTGCTCCATATTTCAACGCCAAGATAAGTTTCCTCTGAAGCAAGCGGAATTTTATAAGCAAGGTATGGATCTGCTACTAGGGAAATGGGATGAAGCAAGAGGCATTGAAAGGGATCAAGTATATCAAGGATTTTTGCTGCCGCAGAAGCTGAAGCTATTGAGTCAAATCGCCTCAGCCACCTTTGAGAAAGGTCAGTACTTTTTTGAAGAAGGTGTGATTGAGCAACATATCAGTGACTATATGCAAGCTCTCCCTGATGCAAGTACCGATCCTGAAGAGATTCAACAAGCAAGTGCGTCAATACTTAGGGCGATCGAATCTCAACATGGGCTTCTAGCCGAACGGGCACGCGGGATCTTCTCATTCTCCTATTTGGCGTTACAAGAATATTTCACGGCACGAAAGATCGTCGCTAGTCATAATCTCCAATCATTAGGCGACTCTTTGCAGGGACTTGTAAACCATATTACCGATCCCTATTGGCGAGAAATCTTTTTGCTGACCGCAAGTATGCTCCGCAGTGCTGACGGATTAGTGGAGTTAATGAAGCAACAAATTGATGCCCTTGTCTCTAAAGATCCTTATCTGCAAGAGTTTTTGACTTGGGCAAACAAAAAAGCAGAAAGTAATCCCCCTGAATCTAAACCTGCTACAGAACGCGCTTTTTATTTGGCTTTGTCCCGTACACCGCATCTAGTGACTGATTTCGTTCTAGCCTGTACCTTAGATAAAGGTGCATTATTAGATGCGGCTTTAGATGACTTATTACATGAATGTGTGTTAAACAAGAGCAAGGACTTTGCCTGTGTCCATGCCTGTAGCGATGCCCTGAGCAATATTTTAGGGATGGTGGTAGATTTAGGATTCCATAAATCGCTACAACAACTTAGTGATAAATTACCCAATGGCGATCACAGTAAAACCAGTTTTGAGAAATGGTGTAAAAACAACTATGCGGCTTGGGTAAAGCAGTTGCATGAGTCGATCGCCACCCATCGCGACATTGGTAATCAATGGGACTTTAATCCTAATCAGCATATGGTATTACAAAGCTATTACGACGCTAATCAGTTACTACTCGATTGCCTCAATAGTGATTGCGAAGTCACAACGGGCATTCGTGAAGAAATAGAAGCAAGTTTATTGTTGCCACAAAAAGAACTAGAAATCCGCGAATGGAAGTAATGGAGAAAGATATACCCTATGGGTATATCTTTCTCCATTACTTTCATAAGTTTTGCAATGAAGTCATTCAATTTCTTGATCTCAAACATCAAGTCAATCATTGCTTTGACAAAGTAGTTTATAGAAATCTTTAGGAGATACTCTATGACTATATCAACTGAGCAAAAAACTATGCCTGACGAAATTAATCAGGCTCATGGTCAAACAGTCGATACTGAAGGCTTACTCAATAACTATGCGATCGAGCCAGAAATGTATGAAGAAGATGGCAACTCTCTATCCGAATTAATCAATAGAGTCACTGTAGTTGATATCTTTGGTTCTGAAGAAGAAGCTCAAAATGCTGTGTTGTCAATGGAGCAAAAAGGTCTGCGAGTTACGAATATGTCGATCGTGGCTAAAACCTATCAAGACCCTAAAAGCTCAATAAATTGGAAAACCATTACTGCGGAAGGTGGATTGGCTGCGGTTTTAACCAAATTAGGAATCAGCAAGCAGTCAATTTCAAAATTCGTAGAAGCTGTTGACAATGGTCAGTTCTTGGTGATCGAGATTGGCAACGATCGCGAAGCTACTCAAGTACAGCATGTCCTAGAAAAAGCTGGACATACCATGCAGTAAAGGCGGTGCATTAACCACAATTCGTAGGGGCAATTCATGAATTGCCCCTACGAATTGTGGTTAATGCGTAAGTCCTAATGAATCAGAATTTCTATATTCCAATTCTAAATATTTAGGGAGAGAATTGATGATGATGCGAACTCAGTACAAAACTATTAATTCTGATCATGCGAGTAATCTGGGAATGGAGGATGTCCACACAGAAACTAGTGCAAGGTTGCCAAACAATTATGCGATCGCGCCAGAGATGGATGCAGAAAATGGCAATGCCTCATCATCAAAAAAAATATTTACTGTGGTAGATACATTCCCTTCGAGGCTAGAAGCGAGAAAAGCCATATCGGAACTACAACGTCAAGGCTTACACTCTTCTCAGATTGTCGTTATTACTAAGAATTATCAAGAACATGAAAATTCAATGAACTGGGAATATATTGCTGCGGATGATAGTTTACAAGCAGTTTTAACAGGTTTAGGAATTGATATTCATGACGTTTCGCAATTTGAATATGCAGTTAAAAAGGGTAAATTTTTGGTGGCAGCAATTGTTACCGAACATTCCGCCAGTCAGGCTCAATATCTTTTAGAAAACATTGGACATAGAGTTATCTCCGTTTATTAAGTACCTTGAAACCAAAAAGGCAAAGCGATCGCATTGCGATCGCTTTGTCTTTTTTAAGACAGATCTTCTGTAGGGTGTGTTAGCGTCAGCGTAACGCACCCTACGAAATGCTTTGCGCTGCAACTCTATTTTGATGCTTGATATAAAATAGAAAAAACTCAAATCACATAGAGTAAATATGCTCACAGCTATTAACCAAATCGATACCATCTCATTATTTCAACAAATTCAATGGGTTGCCGATCCTGTGGGTTATATGGAGACAGCGGCGAGAAAATATCCAGATATTTTTACCTCTCAGATTATTGGCTTTGGCAACGCGATCGTATTCCTGAACGAACCTCAAGCCATTCAGCAGATGCTAACCAACGATCGCAAACAATTTAGCGCTCCTGGGGAATTGAATGGAATTTTAAAGCCTATATTGGGCGACGCATCGGTGATGATGCTAGATGGCGATCTTCACAAAAAACGGCGACAGCTGGTAATGCCTGCTTTTCATGGCTCACGAATGCAAAATTATGGGCAGTTGATTTTTGAAGTAACTACCAAAGTATTCAACAACTTATATGCCAATAAAACTATAAATAGCAGCTTTCTCGTCCGCAATGCCATGCAGGATATTTCGCTGCAAATTATCTTGCAAGCAGTATTTGGTTTGTATGAAGGCGATCGCTGTCAGCAACTTAAAAGGCTAATGAGTCAAATGACGGAACTATTCAATTCCCCATTTACCTCAGCAGCCCTATTTTTTCCTTCTCTACAAAAAGATCTAGGTGCTTGGAGTCCTTGGGGAAATTTTGTCCGTCAGAAACAACAAATTGATCAATTAATCTATGCAGAAATAGCAGAACGTCATGCTAACCCTGAACCAAGTCGTACTGATATTCTCACAATGCTATTATCTGCAAGTCATGAAGATGGGAATGGAATGACGGATGCTGAAGTCCATGATGAACTTCTAGCCTTGTTACTGGCGGGGCATGAAACTACAGCAACAGCAATGTCTTGGGCTTTGTATTGGATTCATAGTTTGCCAGATGTTAAAGAGAAACTACTAAAAGAGTTAAAAAACGTAACCGATCCAATGGATTGGATGAGCATTTTTCGATTGCCATACCTGACCGCAGTTTGTAATGAAACTTTGCGGATTCATCCTGTGGCGATGCTGACTTTTCCTAGAGTTGTTGTAGAACCTGTGGAACTATTGGGACACAAACTGGAGTCAAATACAATTGTGATTGGTTGCATCTATCTCTTACATCATCGTGAAGAATTGTATCCTGATGCCGAACAATTTAAACCAGAGCGGTTTCTCGATCGCCAATTTTCTCCCTATGAGTTTATGCCCTTTGGCGGTGGTGTAAGGCGCTGTGTGGGTGAGGCATTAGCCCAATTTGAAATGAAGATCGTTTTGGCAACAATTCTCTTAAATTATGATTTGGAGTTAAGCGATCGCAAACCAGTTAAGCCACAACGCCGAGGTGTGACTCTTGCCCCTGCGGGTGGCATCAAAATGACTTTAAAATAGATCTTAAGGAAGTTTGGGAGCAAACTCGTATGCGATATTTTCTGTTATGGTTTCTTTCCTTAATGTTTGCGATGATGTCGCTAAGTTTGCCCAAACCTGCGCGATCGCAATCTAATTCCCCATCGCAATTTCCTGATTCCCCTTCCCGAAATCCTTCTAGCGGCAGCTTTAATCCGTTAATACTTTTAAATCTGATCAATTCCTTAAGTCGCTCTGGCAATAACGACCAACAGCAAGTTGATTTGTCCCCTGACATCGCTGAAATTCGTGGACAAATTGGTCGCTTGTATTTTCTCTTAGCGAGGCAATATGCTGCTCAGAACCAATTGCCTCAAGCATGTAATGCTCTCGAAAAAGGATATAGCGCCGAATTAGAGGCTTATTTACTCAAACGGATGCGATCGCTAAAGCCTGACAGTGATGACTGCTATGCCTCAGAGGTGCAGCGCATCTCACAACTGACAGGAAGTCCGACCGCCCTGATTTATGTCACTACTTCTAAAGGTGGTTTAGAACTAATTGGCGTACCGCCATCTAGTCCCAACCGACCTGCGGGAATATTCTCACGCACTCGAATTGGGGCAAAGTCGTTACAAGAAAAAGTTGGTATACCGATCGCTCAAACCAATCAAAGCAACGGCACTCCCTTTCGGAAGGTTGCGTACAATGTCACCACGGAAGAAGTCGATCGCGTGATCATTGACTTTCGCAATAATTTACGTGATACCAGTTCCAATGACTTTTTACCGCAGTCACAGCAGCTTTATGACTGGGTGGTGCGCCCGATGGAACCTGAGCTAGAAAAGGCACAGGTCAAAACACTGGTATTCGTGATGAATGGTAATTTGCGCGTAGTGCCGCCCGCCGCCTTTCATGATGGCAAGCGTTATCTCGTCGAGAAATATGCGGTTGTGACGATTCCATCATGGCAGTTAACGGAACCAAATCATCCCGATCGCGCTCTGACTCCGCAAATCTTAGCTATGGGACTGTCTGAATCTGTCGAAGGCTGGTCACCATTGCCAGCAACGAAAGTAGAGGTTGAGACGATATCATCACAGGTACTAGTTGGCAAAACCTTTATGAATAGTGCCTTTACCAAGGATAATCTGCGATCGCAAATCAGTAGTCAAAATTTTGGGATTATCCATCTAGCGACCCATGCCAAATTTGTCAAAAATTCACCACAGGAATCTTTCATTCAATTTTGGGGCGATCGCTTGCAAATGAATCAAATCTCCAAAATGAATCTCGTCACCGATCTCTTAACTCTCAGTGCTTGTGAAACTGCCGTTGGTCAAAATCTCGGCTTAGCAGGTTTGGCAGTAGATTCTGGTGCTAAAAGCGTTTTGGCTTCTCTATGGACAGTCAGCGATGCAGGCACGGCTCCCTTGATGATTCGTTTTTATCGTGGCTTACCCACCGCACCGAGTAAAGCGATCGCTTTGCAAGAGGCTCAGTTAGCATTTTTGCGCGGTGAAGTAACAATTAAGAATAATCAGATTATTGGGGTGAAAGGATTCCCAAATATTCCCTTTCTCATTGATACCAGAGGCGTTGATCTGAAGCATCCTTTCTTTTGGTCTTCATTCACCTTGATTGGTAACTGGTTATAAATACAGAAAATACAGCGCAAAGCGCTGTATTTTCTGTTTTATAACAGGATTGTAAATCTACGCGAAGTAAATTTTGATGAAAACGAAGGGAATGGCATACTAGCGATCGCTAATTATCGAAAAGATCATGCAAAATCCAGATTATTTTGAAAGCTTAACTTGGACAGCAGAAGCAAAAATCAAGTACAAAAATATTCCCTACTTTGTGCGAGCGCAGGCTCGCCTGAAAATCGAGCAACTAGCTCAAGCCGCAGGTAGTGATACGATCACCGCAGAAATTGTCGAAAAAGCAAGGATTGAGTTTGGCCAGTGAATAATGTTTTAAAGAGTGGCGATCGCGGTTATTTGTTAACCGAGCAAGCAAATCCCCATAGTCAAAATCTGGATCGGCTCAGTGCCTTAGAAATTGTCGAACTTTTTAATCAAGAAGATGCCAAGGCTGTTGCCGCAGTCGGACAAGAAAAGGAAGCGATCGCGGCAGCGATTACCTGCATTGCTGAAGCGATCGCTAATAGCGGCAGATTGTTTTATGTTGGTGCTGGCACAAGTGGACGACTTGGTGTCCTTGATGCTGCCGAATGTCCACCCACCTTTTGCAGTGATCCTGAGTTGATTCAAGGCATCTTGGCGGGTGGGATGAACGCAATGGTACGCAGCTCTGAAGCCCTTGAAGATCGCGAAGATGATGGTGCAGCAGCGATCGCGGAAAGAAATATTAGCGATCGCGATGTTGTTTTTGGCATTACCGCAGGCGGAACCACACCCTATGTTCATGGAGCGCTCAAGGAAGCCCACAAACGTGGTGCAAAAACGATCTTTTTTTGCTGTGTACCGCCTGACCAATTTCCGATTCAGTACGATATTGAGATTCGTCCGCTAGTTGGGGCAGAGATCTTGGCGGGATCTACCAGACTTAAAGCAGGGACAGCGACAAAATTAGTTTTAAATACGGTTTCGACAGGGGTAATGGTGCAGCTAGGCAAGGTCTATGGCAATCGGATGATTGATGTCTCTGTCACCAATAGCAAGCTCGAAGATCGGGCTATTCGGATTATTCGTGATCTCACCTCACTCAGTCGTGAGGAGGCTGCAAAATTACTAGAGCGATCGGGCAAACGAGTAAAATTAGCTTTGCTAATGCATTGGAAGGGCGTAGATGTCGCCACCGCCGAGCAATTGTTGCAAAATACTCAAGGTCATCTTGGAAAAGCCATGATGTAGATGAGGGCGCTTTACTCCCTCATCTACATTATTCGCTAGTGCAACACCAGTAATTCTCATTATAAAAATAGGTTTCATACCAATTCACAAAAGTGTGGCAACACTTTCGTGGATTAAAAACCAAACCCCGTAAGGGTTTTGGAAACACAAAATGGCGTAGCCATTTTGTGTTTTGGTATCATAAGGAGAATTGCTGGTGAAACACTTCACAAATAGCTGTTTAAAGTAAGATATGTTAAGCAAAAAATGTAGAAACTATGACAGGCGCAGAACTTCGTCAGGCGATCGCCAATAAATGGGACTACTCCTATGACGTACAATTACGCAAAACCCAAGGCAAAATTTTCTTGCAGGTAATGTGGCGCTATCAAGAGCAACAGTCTTTTTCGATGAGTGAGACAGAATTTATTCAACATCTTGATGTGATTGCCTCATATCTCAGCGATTGGGCTGTAGTTGATCAAGTTCAAAAATTTATCGAAATTACCAAAGAACGCCCCCGTCTCGGTAAAGCTGTCAGCATTCCACTGCAAATTGGTGAGCGATCGCTAGAATGGCTCATAGGAAATTAATAAACCAAGAGTTGGTAATTTGCGCCGAACTGCCAATTCTTGTTCCTAAGAGAGTAAATGCTATAAAAGTTAATACAATCAATAAAAGTATGATGTGTTGCTGACTTTCTAAGCTAAAGATTGTACGATTGTGTTGTAATACTTTTTATATCCTTAAATTTTCAAAAAATTTCATTTTATTAAGTTACATCGCTCTAGCCATTCCTAAGTCTAAATACGTCAGGGCAAAAATATGAGTCAAGCAGGAGCTAACCCATGGGATCGCCAATTTGTTAACCTTGGGCGAATCATGCAGTTCTTGCGTGATGAAGATAGTATTGACAACCTATTGATGGCAACTCTCGATTATCTTCGAGACAATTTTGAGTACAAGCTGCTCTGGATTGGACTTTATGACGCAGAAAACCATCGACTTACAGGTAAAGGTGGTACAACGCCTGCTGGTGAAATTAAATTTTTAAAAGAGCGGTTTAATCTCAATGCAGGCGATTTGCTCGATCAGGTGATTTTGCAACGTAAGCCTGTGCCGATCGCTGATCTACGTCAAGAGAAACGTAGTGGTGAATGGCAAAAATTAGCCCAAAAATTTGATATCCAAGGCACTTTGTTTTGGCCGATCTATCATCGCGATCGCAGTTTTGGAGTGGTCATCTTAGGCTCCAGTCTGTGGAATGTCACCCCACGCAATGAAGAAAGAGCCAGACTCTCTGTTGTGCTTGGTGCGCTTGGCTCGACCCTAAGCCGTCTTGATGACGATTGGCATCATCACAATACCAAGCGTCCTGATGAACCCCTACTGCAAATCCTCTCAAAAATTCGGAATGTGCCAGCACTAACTGAACGGCTTGAAGAGATTGTTCAGGAAACCCATAATTTTGTTATGCCAGATCACACCAATATTTATTGGTTTGAACGCGAACATCAATATTTTTGGCGGCGGATTGCCAATCGTCAGCCAGGCCCCAAAATCAAGCAAGCAGTTGACAATACGGCTGGAGTCACAGTCCAAAATGCCCCTAGTTTGTATCAGGCTCTATCTAAAGATCAGGTGGTGGTGGTAGTTGATGCTAAGTCCATGACCAAGGGCGAGGTTAGCAATCGAGTTATGGAACAATTTGGAGCAGTTTCTATAATTATTGCGCCCATATTTTTCCAATCAGAACTGTTAGGCTTTTTGTCAGTAGAAGGAGATGAGCCTCGGCTCTGGACTGATGACGAGCGAAATTTTGTCCGTGGTGCTGCGCAACTTGCCGCCATTACTGCGCCTTTGGAAGAAATGGAAGTAACTCTTGATCGCATTGCTTCTGATCAAATTCTTACCGCAGGAATTGCCAGAGCTATATATTCAGACAACGATTGGCAAAGCGCCCTCGATCAAGCTGCGGAACAGTTATGCCAGCGACTAGGACTAGAACGTTTTTGGGTGGCAACCTATGACAAAGACAATGACATGTTTCGGATCGATTTTCAGTACCATCCCAAAAATCGTCGCCCCCTTCCTAATCTTTTGCCAGGTCTAGCTCCTGTTGATGTGCAGATGATGGAGCAGTCTGTAGATGCTGCAACTGTAGAGAATCTCGACAGCGATTTTAAATTTCTGTCATGGCGAAATTCATTAATTGATCTTGATGTGCGATCGATGATCGTCAGTAGTACTTCGGTTGGGAAGGCTCTCGAAGGTATTCTCGCAGTTGCCCATGAAGCCCCACGTACATGGTCGCGCCCAGAAAGAGAAATGGTGCAAGCTGTTGCTCAGCAAATTGGATTAATCGTTCACCAAAATGAGTTGCAGCGCTTATCCGATGAACGCCAAAAGTCTCATCAAGCTGTTCAGTTTGGTTTAGTCGCACTCCAACAATGCAATGCTCTTGAGAAGTTGCATCATACGGCGACGCAATTAATGGCGCAGGTTACGCAATCCCCTCTTGCCGTATTAGTAGTATGGCTACCAGGTCGGCAAGGCGGACAAATAGCTTCAGTGTTTGCTAGTCGTGATGAGTATCAGCTCACGATTAGCGAAACCCTACTTGCGATCGAAGAAGATCCGCTGGCACAGTGGGCGATTCAAAGTGAAGGAATTCTGCCTCTAAGTATTCATGACTTACCAGAACAGACTAAGGCTTGGCTAAATGCGCCTGCTCTTGGACATTTATTAGTAACTGCATTACGCACAACTCCCGATCACCAGCCAACTGGAATGATTTTGGTTGCCGATCGCGTAGGACGGCGTTGGGTTGATCGCCAGTTACAGGCATTTAATATGTTGGCAAATCAACTATCTTGGTCTCGTCGCCACCTATTACTAGTCGATCATCTCAAACACAATCGTCAAGAACTGGAACGCCTTAATTGGTACAAGCATCGTCGTTTGGAAGATATCTATCGTACGGTTAGTTCGGGTGTCCAGCGTTTGTTGGATGCTGATGCTCGTGCTAATGGAACTGGAGGCATCAACAACATTACCTTACAAAGTTCTCTTAAACAATTACAGGGTTCTCTATCTCCACTCCCACAGATTATCCGCAAAGAGCAATGGCGCTTACGTCCCAACTATGAGACTGCTCCTTTAGCAGGTATGCTCAAACGGGCTTTAGAAAGAGTAGATACGCTCATAAAGCAACGCCAAATATGGTCGCAGGTACATAACCAAGCCAATGTGGTGGTTGGTGGTGACATCGCTAAGATGGAGATGATCTTAAACGAGTTGCTGCTATTTGCCTGTGGGCGATCGGATGTTGGCGGCAGAATTGATCTTTGGTGTCGTCAAATAGATGAAAAGCTTCTAGAGCTATCAATCACCGATTATGGTGTGGTTGATGCATCTTTATTACAGGAGTTACATCAAGGCAGAGCGATCGATCCTCTATCTCCATCGCTATTAGATCAGCCCCCTGGATTGCATCTTGCAATCTGCCAGACTCTTATGATGGAGGCTGGAGGAGAACTCTCTCTCTATCAACTAGAAGACAATCGCATTCTCAGTCGTCTAATTTTGCCTCTTTCTAGTTCATAACTCGTATTACATGGGAGTTCATAAAGCCCTCACCCCAAATTTATTGTGAATTTATTCAATTTGCCACTTTTTACAGAACTGGAACAGGCGAAGACCATTCTCTTAAGTGGAGCAGGAGGTGGATTTGACATTTTTTGTGGACTGCCACTCTACTTCAGTTTAAAAGCATTAGGCAAAACAGTCTATCTTGCAAATTTGTCATTTTCTTCTCTCCCAAATGATCAACCAAGATTATCACCATCCCTGCTTAAAGTGACAGCAGATACTCCTCGTCCTCGCAATTACTTTCCCGAACAACATCTAGCAGCTTGGTTTCGCCAACAAGGGCAAGAAACTCCCATTTATTGTTTTGAGAACACTGGTTTTAAGCCCCTTCTAGCTAGTTACCAAGCTTTGGTTGAAGAGTTATCGATAGATACGATTATTCTAGTGGACGGAGGCACGGACAGTTTAATGCGCGGAGATGAAATAGGTCTAGGTACACCGCACGAAGATGTCGCAAGTATCGCCGCAGTGGATGAACTTGCTATTGAACGAAAATTATTGGTTTGTTTGGGATTTGGTATCGATCGCTATCATGGTGTCTGCCATGCTCACGTACTTGAAGGTATTGCAGAATTAATTGGGAGTGGTGGATTTTTAGGGGCATTTTCCTTACTTCAGGAGATGGATGAAGTAATACAGTATAAAGAGGCAAGTGAGTATGTTTTTCAAGCAATGACAGAACATATTAGCATTGTCAATAGTTCTATAATTTCAGCCCTAATGGGTCACTATGGGGATTATCACACCTCTACCAGAACGAAAGGAAGCAAGCTTTGGATTAATCCTTTAATGAGTCTGTATTGGTGCTTTCGATTGCCCCAAGTTGCAAAGCGGATCATTTACCTTGATGCCATGAAGCAAACAAACACCTACACAGACATCATGTTTTTGATTGAAGGTCTAAATAGGGGTAACAACATCCGAAAATGGGAAGATATACCTGTATAGATATATAGCAATCCCTGATTGACTGACAAAACTGTTGAAATCCGCATTTAACCGTAGGGGCAGGTTTTGCTAAAAGCTTTGCTGTAAGCCAATCACGGATCTACTAAACCTGCCACTACAGAGATCTGTCAGTCAATCAGATAGCAATCCTAAATCATTGGTAGATTTTCTGTTTGTGTAAGAGCGCTCCCGAAAGGAGCGCTCTTACACAAACCATTTAGGATTGCTATATTCAGTTATGCCGTTAAGGCGCGTTGCAAACGCGACAATGCTAAACCTTTGCGATGGAGTAAGACAAAGGTCGGCAAGATTTCGGGGCCATGTAAATCGCCTGTGAGCGCTGCTCGTAAGGATTTCATCACGACTCCTTTCTTGACACCTTGAGACTTCATGACTGTTTTAATAACTTCTCCTGCACTATCAGCATCTAGTTCTGAAGTTTCTTTTAGTGCTTCGATTAGTGCTGTGATAATACCCGCGATCGCATCGCCTTGGAGAGTTGCTTTTGCCTCATCGGTATAGTCTTCAAACTCAGTGAAGAAGAACTTGCTGATTGTTGCGGCATCGGTCAGCAGCGTTAAACTTGGTGCAATTAGTTTGGTGAGATCGAGCAACCATTGACGATCAACTGATTCCAAATCATAACCAGCTTCCTTGAGGAATGGCGTGATGCGATCGCAAACATCCTCTGTCGGCAATGAGTGCAAATATTGGCTATTAATCCAATTTAGTTTGTCCCAATCAAACTTTGCTCCTGCTTTATTAACGCGATCGAAGCTAAAGATTTCCGTGGCTTCTTGCAAAGTGAATAATTCCTTGCCATCGCTAGGCGACCATCCCAACAGCGCCATGTAGTTATTAAAGGCTTCGGGAATATAACCCATGTTCCGAAATTCCCAAACGGAAGTTGCGCCATCACGTTTAGAAATTTTTGCGCCTTGTTGATTGAGAATTAGTGGCGTATGTCCGAACTGAGGTGGTGTTGCGCCTAGGGCTTCATAAATCAAAATTTGCTTGGCGGTGTTGGCAATATGATCTTCCCCGCGAATGACTTGGGTGATCTCCATATCGATGTCATCGACAACTACGGCAAAGTTATACAGAGGTAAGCCAATATTGCCCTGTTCATCGACGCGGGCGATTACCATGTCACCGCCGAGGTCGCTGCTGCTCCATGAGACAGTGCCGCGAACTAGGTCATTCCATGCAACTGTACGTGGTTCTTCGATGATGAAGCGAACTACGGCGCGACGACCTTCGGCGGCAAAGGCTTGGCGTTGCTCGTCGGTAAGGTTGCGATGGCGATTGTCGTAGCGGGGTGCTTGTTTGTTGGCTTTTTGCGTTTCCCGCATTGTCTCTAGCTCAGATTCTGTGCAGTAGCAAAAGTATGCTTTTTTCTCGGCTAGGAGCTTCTGTACGGTGGCAATATAGCGATCGCTGCGTTGTGTTTGAAAAAATGGCCCCTCATCAAAATTGATCCCTAGCCAAGCCAAGCCTTCTAAGATATTTTGGGTGTATTCGTCCTTAGAGCGTTCGCGATCGGTGTCTTCGACTCTCAGGATAAATGTCCCTTTGTTATGACGGGCATACAGCCAGTTAAATACGGCGGTACGGGCTGTGCCGATATGTAGGTTACCCGTGGGGCTTGGTGCAATGCGAACTCGAACAGACATGAATTTGTAAACGTTATAAAATCCAATTATCCTTCATATCACGTTACTGTGTCGAAAATTAAGCTGGAAGTATGAAGGCGCAGATCCCCGACTTTTTTTGTGACTGGCAAAATTGTTCTGTAATAGCAAAAAAAAGTCGGGGATCGTGATCGCGATATTACTAAATAACTACATCTACAGGAAAAACTATGCAAAGCGTAAAGGTACAGGTTAAAACTCACGAAGAGTTTTTAATTGAATCTCTCAAAGATCCTGAAGAAGCGGCAGCTTATGTGTCTGCTGTTTTAGAAGAGGAAAAGCCTGATTCTGAGCTGTTGCCTCTATGTTTAGGTCATGTTGTGGCGGCTTTGGGTGGTGAAGGCGATCGGCAATGGGTGAAAGATTTTGGCGCAGGTGATAAGAGTCAAGCAGTATATGAATTGGCGGCTTGGTTGGATAGTTTTGGATTACAGTTGACTGTATCAGTTAAGTGAGATTTGCAAGATATAAAAAACAAAATCTACAAACCCTTTTAAAAATTAGCTCCTGATCGTCTGAGTAAGCTAAAATTTAAGAGGATATTTAAGACGAAAAAACAAGTTAAGAATTTTCATAACAGAGCTTAAGCATCTGTTTTATTTGTTTAAAACCTAACTCGAATTCAAGTTTAATCAGCAATCTAAATTATTAAGAATAAAAATAAAGATGGGATTTTCAAAAGGATCGGAATGGAGAAAGTGGGATCTGCATATTCACACTCCTGCATCATTTCACTGGGAAGGGGGTAAACGTTTCCGTGAAATGACAGACGAGGAAAAAAATGCAGAATTAACGAATCTCGTAAAGAGAATCAATGAATCCGATGTCGAAGTTTTTGGAATCATGGATTACTGGTCTTTTGATGGTTATCTTGAGTTAAAACAATTTCTAGAACAGAATCCAGATGTAAAATGCAATAAAACTATTTTGCCTGGAATGGAATTAAGAATCGAAGCGCCAGTGTCTTTTAGGATGAATATACACGCCCTTTTATCAAATAATTTATCACCTCAACAGTTATCTGATTTCAAATCTAAACTCATGTTACGCATAGGAGAAAGAGAGCGTTCCTTATCAGATGAGGCTCTGATCGAATTTGCAAAGAGTTTAGACTCTAGTAAAGCTGCTGAACAAGGATTTTGTGAAGAGGATCTTTGCGATGAAGTTAAACTTTTGAAACTTGGTAGTAAGACGGCAAAGGTCACTCAAAGCTGTCTGCAAGAAGCTCAAAAATGCCTTTCAGAAGATTTATGCTTAATTATCTTACCTCATGACACATCTGATGGGTTTGCGAAACTTGACTGGAAGAAGCATTCAAGTGATGCCAATTTTTTTATGCAATTAGCAGATATGTTTGAAGCGAGAAATGACGAACATATATCTCTGTTTTTAGGAGAAAGAAATACCCAGAATGCTCATTTTATCGATATCTTTTTAAGAGCACTTGGCGGTAAACCAAAACCTGTTGTGTCTGGAAGTGATGCTCATAAAGTTTCTAAATATGGTGAATACCCAAGCGACAAAATTACATGGATAAAAGCTGATCCAACTTTTGAAGGACTACGGTATACCATATATGACCCATATGAGAGGGTTCGTATCGGAAAAAATAATCCTATTTCTGAATTTCCAAAACCATATTTTTCGCAGATTAAAATCCAATCTGCACAAATTTTCCCGAAATTACTCAACAAAAAGATTAGCTTTACTGACACTAAGCTAGAACTTAATTCAGGATTAATAGCCATTATCGGTGGTAGGGGGACAGGGAAGAGTCTTTTGCTGGATGCCATTGCGAAAACCTTCAACAAGAAGAAAAGCAAAGATAGAACCGACGAAATTTCTATGCAGGGGGGCTTTTCAGTAACCTATGCTAAAAATACTGGTGAAACTGAAGAGTTTCAGATTGGTGGTGAATCCGAAATAATTTATTTGCATGTTCATCAAAGAGAAGTTCAAGATATCGTCAAAGATCCAGAATTCCTTAGCGATGCAATTTTGAATATGTTAGGAATTTCTTTGGTTGGAGAAAGTCTTTTGGGCAAAGAAGAAGATATTGACGATATACTACGTCAGATTAAGGAATGTAAAGCTTGGCTATATAAACATCCTAGAGATGATAGCCAAGCAATTATCGACCGTCGTACTCAACTTATTTCAACCATAACTACAGAGAGTAATAGACAGTTGATTGAGAGTTATGCAAATAATATCTCTTCAACTAAAGCCAACGAAAAACACACTAACCGACTGACTCGCCTTAAGACAAAACTAGATAGCCTTGCAATCGAAATTAATAGTGAAATTCGATCTGTTAACGATGAATTTACTGGGTTTTCCATTCCAATTGTTGATTTTTCTTCGCAAGTCTCATCTATTCAAGAGGCTGTATCATCTCTAACTGAAATGACTGCTAATTTAAAACTTAGTAATATTCGAGTTCAGGAGAGTTTAGAGCAAGAAAAAATTGAGGGAGATCCAATTACTTTACTTCAAAAGGTTGAAGAGTACCGTTCTGAAATAGAGAAAGAGAAAGAAACTATACACCAAATTGATACAAAATGTGGTGAACTGCAATCTCTCAGCGAGAGAAGAAATACATTTGTTAATCAGCTAGATATAAGATTTAACAAGTTAGTTACCCACGTTAAAGATAAGTGGGTTGAAAAGTCAGAAGGTAGGTCAGAATGGGTCGATCAGCAAAAAAAATTAATTAAAGACCTTCTTCAACCAATTAGTATTCACGGAGAGATATATTTTGATGAGTCTAAGTTCTATGAACACGTAAAATCTTGTTTGAATCTTACAAAATTTAGAGCTAGACAAGATTCTTCTCCTCTAGATAGAATTAAAAGCATGATTCCAGTAAATAGCTATGAAGCCTATAAGCTTCTCATCAGTAATCAACCTGTTATTTGGTTTAACGCTCAAAGCCCATCCACGTTAGACGATTTTTTAGAACAGGATGATTACTTTAATCAAGATGGAATCGATAGGCTTTTAACTCTTCTTTTCTCTGAATCAGAAAGGCAAAAATATCTCAAGGTTCTTGCCAGAATTAAGTATGATGACAAAAGTCCAGAAGAGTTGTCTATTGGTCAGCGAGGAACTCTTTATCTTTGCTTAAAACTTGCGACTGAATCCTTCTTCGATCCAATTATTATTGATCAGCCAGAAGACGATCTTGATAATGATTTCATAATGAAGCGTCTTGTTCCTATCTTTACAACAATCAAAAAGTATCGCCAAATCATCATCGCTACACATAATGCGAACTTAGTAGTAAATGCCGATGCAGAGCAAGTGATTGTGGCAGACAACAAATCTGAAAATTTGTCATATTTTAGTGGTTCTCTTGAAAGCCCAAAAATTAGAGAGAGAATATGTGATGTTCTCGAAGGTGGAAAAGAAGCGTTTAGAAAGAGAGAGCAAAAATACGGATTTAAATAATTCTTGCGATCGCCCTTTATGGCAAAAGTGCTAATGAGGCGATCGGGCAACTCTGCCAAAGCCTAACACCAATCCAAATATGCCTATTCACAGGAGGACAAACCACCGAAGAACTCGTCTCTAAAATTAATGCTTGGCTATCTGAAATGTAAGACAGGAGAAATAAAATGAATACTTCAACAATTGCCCCACTTACCACATTACCCAAAAATCTTCCCCTTGATGGCGCGATCGCTATAACACTACAAGACGGAGTAATGATCTTTCGTGCATCACAAAACATTCAAGAACGTATCGAGAATCTACTCGACAAACGCGAAGAAACCTCACTCAATGAAACAGAAGAACAAGAACTAGACGACTTTGCCGCGATCGATGACTATCTCAGTTTTGTAAATCGGATGATTCGCAATAACTTCCTACTCGAAAACATCACCAAAACTCAGCCAGAAATCCAACATGGCGCGTAACATAACCGAAACCACCAAAGTCCAAGTTCGCGATCGCGCAAACGGACTGTGCGAATATTGTCATGCCGTAGAAAAATGGCAATTCGTTCAATTCACTATCGATCATGTCCTTCCCAAATCTCAAGGCGGTACAGATAATCTCGATAATCTTGCCCTTGCTTGCTTTCATTGCAATCGCCAGAAGTACACAAAAAGTACTGCGATCGATCCTGAAACAGGAATAGAAATTCCTCTATTTAATCCCCGTAGCGATCGCTGGCAAGATCATTTTGTCTGGTCTAACGATAAACTGCAATTATTAGGCACTACACCAACAGGACGCGCCACCGTAAAAGCTTTAGACTGTAACCGCGATCGCCTGATTAGCATTCGGATTGCAGATATAGCCATCAACCGACATCCACCAACTGATGATCCGATTGAGTAGCAAAATAACCATGAAAGACTATCACATCAATATCTTCTACAGTGAAGCAGACGAAGCCTATATTGCTGATATACCTGACTTGAAATATTGCTCAGCGATCGCAGAAACTCCTCAGCAAGCACTCAATGAAGTAATTCTTGCTAAAACTGCATGGTTAGAAGCCGCCACAGCAGAAAACAGAACAATTCCAAAACCACATCATTTCGATATAGGTTCAAATAGCAACGATCCGAAACCCTTACTAACGAGTTAAGATAACCTTCTATTAATATTCATGGTTTATGATTAAGCTTTTGACGAAATTATTAGATTGAGAAAGTGAATAAAGAATGCGATCGCTTGCACCCCTCATCAAAACTTGCTTACTTGACCTAGAAATCAAAGTAAATGTCACAGTCAGGCAAAAGCGCAAAGAATTACATATCTTGCTAGAGTCCACAAATTTTGGCGATCGCCAATTGTTAGTAGATGCGATCGCAAAATGTTGCTACGACTTTGAAGATCGAAATTATAAGACAGCACGAATTTATGCGTTTTGGTTTGGACAGCCATTACCACAATGGATCGAGAAAATAGAGTTCGAGCAAGAGCAAGTATCGAGAAACAGCGCAGAGAAAGAACTACAAAAGCCAACTATAAATTTAAGTTCAGATCATGAGAGCTTGTGCGATCGCTTTATCGTTTGTGGCTTGGGCAGCCTCGGACAGCACTCTGTATTTAACTTAAAGAAATTTTCCTATCGCGAATATGAAGTGAAAATTTGTGCGATCGATCGAGTTCAGCCTGAGATTATGGAATTCGATCGCTTCTCAGAATTGCTCGATCAACCCATAATTGTCGGAGATTGTCGGCGTTCAGAAGTATTAATCAAAGCAGGAATCAATAGCTGTCGAGGAATCTTGCTAGTTACAAGCAACGAGAATGTAAATATTGAAACTGCGATCGCCGCTCGTCGCCTCAACCCCAATGTGCATATTGTCGTGCGCTCCTCTCGCCAAAATCTTAATCAATTACTAAAAGATCAACTAGGAAACTTCGTAGCCCTAGATCCTGTAGATCTTCCTGCCGCAGCCTTTGCGGTAGCAGGCTTGGGCGAAGGTACATTAGGACTATTTCAATTAGGCGATCGCAAATTACGGGTAGTAGAACGCTCTATAAAGTCAGATGACTATCGTTTTTTGAGAACACCTGCGTATCTGCTACACAAAAAAAATGCTCGGCTTTTGAGTATTGCCGATCCTAATTCCGAGCGCCTATTCTTTCAATGGGAGCCTGATACCATTGTCCAAATTGGCGATAAAGTAGCCTTCATTGAATTTGTCGAAAATGATTTCTCCACGACCAGCCGACAATATTCAGAACTAAATGAGGCTCCTTTACATAAGGGTCTTTCCTATTTCCAGAAAATCGACCAACTACTACAAAAAGTTACTGGTTCAGTCTTTTGGAAGTCAAAATGGCATCAGCTTGTCGCTTGGTTTCAAGCAGTGCGATCGCGCCGCCTGATTCTATGGGGACTTATTACCGCAATTACACTTTGGGGCATTAGCTCAGTAGTCTTATTCTTGAATGTGCCGAATATTTCATGGCAAAAGGCTATTTCTGCAAGCATGATTTTGTTGCTAGGTGGATTTGGTGATGTCTTTGGTGGACTAGGTGAAGACCAAGTCCCTTTGTGGGTGGTGATATTTTGCTTGTCAATTACTTTGATCAGCTTACTCTTCGTTTTAGGTGTAGTCGGATTGATAGCCGATAGCATTCTCAGTTCTAAGTTTGAATTTTTTAAGCGATCGCTACCTTTGCCCGCCCGCGATCATATTGTCCTGATCGGGTTTGGTCGGCTTGGACAGAGAATTGCTGATCTTCTATTCAAACTGCAAATTCCCTTTGTGATTGTCAGTGAGAATCCTCACGACTGCGATCTTGCGGACAAAGTGCCTTGGTTCACTGGCAATATCATCGAAGAATTATCGAAAACCAATCTGGCAAAGGCAAAAAGTATTCTCTCCGTTACCGACGATCAAATGCTCAATCTCGAAGCGGCTTTACTAGCGCGAGATGCATCCAAGAAAATCAATCGACAGATGAACCTTGCGATTCGTACTTACGATCGCTACTTCAGCGAAAACTTAGCGGAACTTTTGCCAAGTTCTCAATCTTTCTGTGCCTATGCTCTTTCTGCTGAAGCCTTTGCAGGAGCAGCCTTTGGCGAGAATATGTTAAGTCTGTTTCGACTCAATCAGCGCACCGTCTTAGTTGCTGAATATGTCATTGCCGAGAATGATACATTGATCGGCAAAAATCTCTCGCAAATCGCCTATGGCTATACCGTTGTGCCAGTTTATCTCAAGACTAGCGCATCGAAAGCAGATGGACATCATGAGTTTCATATGCCTTCTGATGATGAGGTAATGAAAGTAGGCGATCGACTGACGCTATTAGCTTCTATCTCAGGACTAAGGCGCATCGAGTTGGGCAATCTCCATTTGCCAAAACGTTGGCAGTTACGCGCCAAGCCACCTCTCAATTCCAGTGTGTTACTTGATGCTGGAAATAAGCTAAAAAATATTTCAGGTTGCGATCTAGAGATTGCTCGACGCTTTATGCAAAGTCTCCCTGCTGCGATCGAGCTACCAATGTATGATACTCAAGCCTATCGCTTAGGACAAGAACTCATGCGACTCCTCCCAATTAAAATCTATCCGTTGTAATCACTGATTTTATACCTAGCCCCAAAAGAGATAGCTACTCCCTTACCAGTCAAGAAATAGCAGTGCTAGATGTTTACTTTCAAAAATTTTATTGGTTCTTGTTTGAGCATAAAGCACTGTAAGTAATAACATAAGTAGCTACGCAAAATTAAATACAAAACCCCAAGATCTTTGCCGCCCACTACGCGGATGTTACAGATCTTGGCACTGTTCTTTTAATTATGCTTAGTTACTTATGCTAATCATTTTTCTTGTTATAGGTATATGCACCTTCCAATTCTCTATTCTTTCAGGCGGTGTCCCTATGCAATTCGCGCAAGAATGGCTCTTACTTATGCTGGTGTTAGCTACGAACTGAGAGAAGTTTCCTTAAAAAACAAACCGAAGGAAATGCTCAATATTTCGCCAAAGGGAACAACGCCAGTAATGCAGATATTTGCTGATCAAGATTTTACTAAGCAAGATTTTATTGTTTTAGAAGAAAGTCTCGATATTATGAACTGGGCGCTGCAACAGCACGATCCACTCAACTGGAGAGATTTACCAAAGCATTCTATAGCGATCGCACAACAGCTTATCGATACCAATGATCGCGAGTTTAAACTTGCCCTCGATCGCTATAAGTACCCAAACCGATTCCCTGAAAAAATGCAGGAAGATTATCGCCAGCAAGCGGAAGAATTTCTTCAAGTTTTAGAACTTCAACTTCAGCAGCGATCGCTAACTAATGAAACTCATAATTTTTTAATTAGCGATCGACAAACCCTCGTTGATATCGCGATTTTCCCTTTTGTAAGACAGCTTGCTTATGTAGATATTGATTGGTTTCAATCAAGCTCTTATCAACATTTACAACAATGGTTAAAGTGGCACGAAACCAGTGAAATGTTTGAGTTTGTCATGCAAAAGTTTCCTGTATGGACTCCAGATCAAGAAGCGATCGTGATTACTCCTTAAAACCAAAAAATGTTTGGGTGGGCTTCGCCCGCCCAAACATTTTTTGGTTTTAATAATGCGATAAAATAGCATAGGAGTTCGTCAACGCAAAGTGTTGACGAACTCCTATAACGAATATGGAGCTTTTTATGAAACCCCTTGCGCTTTTGAGTGTTTCTGACAAAACAGGACTACTCGACCTTGCCCGTGAACTATCGACCACCTATAACTTTCAACTAATTAGTAGTGGTGGAACTGCCAAGGCACTCAAAGCGGCTGAGCTTGAAGTTACCAAGGTTTCCGACTATACAGGCGCACCTGAGATTTTAGGTGGACGAGTGAAGACCCTGCATCCGCGCATTCATGGAGGCATTCTGGCAAGACTGGATCTCCCAGAGCATCAACAAGACCTAGCAGACAACGAGATTCAACCAATTCGGATTGTAGTAGTTAACCTCTATCCATTTACGGAAACGATCGCTAAACCTAACGTCACCCTCGAAGATGCGATCGAGAATATTGATATTGGGGGTCCAACTCTGATTCGCGCCTCGGCAAAGAATTATAATCATGTTGCTGTATTGTCCAGTCCTAGCCAATATCCAGAATTTCTGGATGAGCTAAAAGCAAATAATGGAGAAACGACCTTAGAATTTCGCAAAAAACTAGCGATCGCAGCTTTTCAACATACACAGTCCTACGATAAAGCGATCGCAGATTACCTAGAAAAAGAACAGAAAGCAGCACAAGGTTTACCCAATGCGATCTCTTCTTCCTATACTTTGCTATGTAATAATCCTAAACCTTTACGTTACGGCGAAAATCCCCATCAACCCGCCACATGGTATCAAGTTGGCGCAACGCCCAAAGGGTGGTCAGCGGCGCAACAATTGCAAGGTAAAGAACTCAGTTTCAATAACTTGCTCGATCTTGAAGCAGCTCGGAGCATTATCGCTGAATTTAGTGACGACCTCCCCTGTGCGGTGATCATTAAGCACAACAACCCCTGTGGAGTTGCGATCGCACCTACTATTGCCGAAGCCTATCAAAAAGCTTTTGAAGCGGATTCTACTTCTGCTTTCGGGGGTATTGTCGCCCTCAACCGTCCGATTGACGAAGAAACTGCGCTGCTTTTAAATAAAACCTTTTTAGAATGCGTCGTTGCTCCTGCCTGCGTACCTAGTGTTGCTGCAATTCTCGGTAAAAAACAAAACTTGCGGGTGCTAGTTCTATCTGATCTCAAGCATGGTTCCCATGAGACAGTGAAGACGATCTCTGGAGGGATGTTAGTCCAGAAGTCCGATGATGAAGCTGTAAACCCGAATACATGGCAAGTGGTTACCCAAAAGCAGCCAACGCCTGAGCAGTTGCAAGAGTTAATTTTTGCTTGGAAAATTAGTCGTCATGTCAAGTCTAATGCGATCGCTATTACTAAAGATTGCACCACAATTGGCATTGGCGCTGGTCAAATGAATCGAGTTGGCTCAATCAAAATTGCGATCGAGCAAGCAGGCGAAAGTGTGAAAGATGCATTCTTAGCTAGTGATGGTTTTTTCCCCTTCGATGACTCTGTGCGGACTGCGGCAGCCGCAGGAATTATTGCGATCGTGCAACCAGGCGGAAGTATGCGTGATGCTGATTCTATCAAGGCAGCTGATGAACTTGGTCTAATTATGGTATTTACAGGCGTTCGCCATTTCTTACATTAAACAAAAGTAGGGGCAGTTCATGAACTGCCCCTACTTTTAGAAAAAGGGGAACAAAGCACCCCTTTTCTATTGGTCGGCAATTAATAAAAAGCGAATATGTTCCATACCTTGCTCAGCACGGAGAGATTGCACTTGATCCGCTAGCTTTGTACTAGCGATGATTACATCTGGCTGAGATGCGATCGCACTGGCTTGCAAATCATCTTGAGGATTGATTTTAGAAGGTAAAAAGCCTTGGTTTTGCAACATTTCCATCAATAGATCGATAGAACCAAAATTGTCGTCAACCACCAAAATCTTTTTGCCCATAGATGCCTTGCTAGATAGAAGAATATCAACTTCTCTCAGCAATAGCACCATGTCTAGGGGCTTAGTCACATAACTATCAATACCTAGATGACGACCTTTGTTTTTATCATCTATTACAGAGACAATAATAATGGGAATGTCTAAGGTCGCAGGATCAGATCTGAGAATTGCTGCCACATCATAGCCACTAATTCCATCCATGATGATATCAAGAGTGATCAGATCAGGGCGACTTTCGCGCACTTGGGTAATCGCCTCTTGTCCATTTCCTGCTTCACGAACAGTATATCCTTTAGCTTCCAACTCTTGTCTAAGTAAGTTACGAATACTCGCATCATCGTCAATGACTAGAATATTTTTGGGTGTGTCGATTGCGTTCTGGTTATCAGTTTGAGATGAACTTTCTGAAACTGCCCTTTTCTTGAGTTGCTCAATCAAAATGTCAAAATTAATTGAAGGAATCTCATTTTCTATGTTAATTGGAATTGTAAAGGAGAATGTACTACCCTTACCAATTTCACTCTCTACCCAAATCTTCCCACCATGATACGCGATAATTTCTTTGGAAATGGGTAGCCCTAGCCCTGTGCCTTGAGGCTTATCGGTCAAAGTATCACCAACTTGCTTGAACTTCTCAAATACCTTGGGCTGATCGGATTCAGAAATACCAACACCTTGATCGATGACACTGACCATAATTGATTGATCATCTAGCTTAACCCGACAAGTGATGCTTCCCCGATCCGTAAACTTCACAGCGTTGGAAATTAAGTTGATTACGACTTGAATCAAGCGATCTTTATCACCAAGGATATCGGGTAAATCTGCTTCAATTTCTCTTACTGGTGTTAATGCTTTCTGCTCAAAGAGCGCAGAAGTTGCCGAAAAGGCTCGGTCAATTACTTCGGTAATTGCCAAAGGTTCCATATTCCATTGCATTTTACCAGCTTCTATTTTGGCAACATCTAGGACTTCGTTAATTAGCTTGGTGAGGCGTGTCCCCTCAGAGATAATGATTTCAAGATTTTCGGTAACTTGGCGCACACTGCGATTCACTTTCTTGTCATCGGTTTGAATCATTGGAAGTATAGATTCTTCTAGCTTTTTCTGAATTAATTTTGCAAAGCCTAATACCGAGGTAAGCGGCGTTCTTAATTCGTGAGATACGGTTGAGATGAAGTCTGTCTTCATCCGATCCACTTCTTTCTCAGATGTAATATCGCGAATCAGAATCACAGTGCCTAAATAATCTACTTCTAATTGCGGATCCCCCGAAATATTTGCTTCTCCAAAGATCGAAGTTGCAACTGCTTTCCCAGTACGGCGATCAGGCAGGGCAAACTCTTCGCTAAAAACTTGTTTTGGATTCTCTCTGGTACTTGTAACGAGATTAGTGATTTGCTCTACTTTAAATATTTCTTTATAACTCGTTGCCATAGAGATCGCTTTACTACTAATCCCAATCATGCCTGCAAGTGCTGGATTAAACTGAGTAATCTGATCTTCAGCATTAACTACCACCAAGCCATCCACCATGTTATCAATAATTGCCTTGATCTCACTGGTACGCTGTTCGACTTTCTGCTCCAATGTACGACTGTAATCGGCTAACTGTTCCCCTGAATTTTTAAGTTGTGATGTCATTTGATTAAAAGCGATCGCCAAAATCCCGATTTCATCTTCTGTAAGGACGGGTGCTTGTGAATCAAGATTACCGCCAGCAACTTGGTTTGCCGCATCAGCGATCGCCAAAATTGGCTGAGAAATCCGTCTGGCAATCAAGTACACTGCCGTTAATAAAATACCTGCGGAGCTTAACCCGATTAGCAAAATATCACGACCAAGGCGATCGGCGGGTTCAAAAGCTTCTGCCTGCGATATCTCCGCAAGTAACGCCAAATTAAGGTTGTCAATCCAAATATAACTTCCTAATACAGGTATAGTTTTATAGTTTTTATATAGCCCTTCCCCATCTTTTCCTAAAGCCGCAGCAGAAATACCATCACTTTTAATATCTTTGGCGAGATCCTGTTTGTCGGCTCCCGTTCCTGAAATCAGGACATTCTTCGTAGCTAATCTTCCCACTAAGTAGGTTTCGCCACTATTACCTAGTCCAGTACGTTCACGAATGATGTCATCTACCCCTTGGAGATCTAGATCAACCGCTACTACCCCAATGCGATCGCCAGCTTTATTAGTTAAAGGAGCAGCAAAAGTCATCGCCGCCTTACCAGAGATTGGCGAGATATAGAAATTAGGGACAATGATCCGTGATTGGTCGCGAGTAAAGTATGTAGTGGTATTTCCGAGCGGTTGGTATTTTCCTTCTTTTTGTTTATCTGTGGAAACAATCGTAATGCCGTTATTGGTCAAAATCGAAATCTGTCGAATATTTGCTTTTACTGCGGATATATCCGCCATAAACTTTTGCAGAGAGTCAACAGCCGCTTTAAATTCTGGAGATTCGCGATCTTTCGTAAAAGTTATTTCAGAATTGAAGATCAAATCTGGCAACTGCGTCATCAAAATTACATCGCGACGTTGGTTATCAACCCATTGATTCACCTGCGCTTCTTTTAGTGATGTCGCAACTGCTAATCGGTCAATTACCGATTTTCTAAGAGCGTCACGACTGCGAGTATTCGCACTTACAGCGACCACTAAAACTGTGACAATCGACAGAACCGAAAAATATGCCACAAGTTGCAACAGCAGGCGTTTCTTAAATAGGTTGTTCATCTTCTATACTCACTTAACTAACAACGATGCTGAGATTTCACTATGAGTATGCCTCTACCCATCGATACTACTACTATTTCCACTCAGTGAAAATAGCCTTGATTTGGGCGATCGCAGCATCGGCAGCTTGTTCAGGTGAATTTTTGCCTGAAGCCACTGACTTGATCGCCTGTCCCCATATTTTATTAGCGCCCACTTCTGAATAAGCAGGATTCTGGGCTGTATAAAAAGAACTTGTATTTTGAAATTGCTTAGTTGCCACCAAAATATGTGGGTCTTTAGAATCTTTATAATAAGGATCTTCTAATAATTTTGGCATAGTTGGGAAATATCGTCCTCCTGCTCCTTTCAAATAGGTAAGCAAATTATCAGGTCGGATAATGTGGGACAACAAACTTTTAGCCAGAACTTGCCTTGCTTGTTCCTTAGCAACATCTTCTTTGGTTTCCTTAACGTTTGGAGTAGCAAATATAATCGCCTGTTTTACCGCTACCAAATTGCTAAGAGTCTTGCCATCTGGAGCTAGTGGCCATTCTGTTGTCACTAATTTTTTGTTGTAGACCTCTTGATCAAACTGCTGAGATGCGGGAATAGACAATCCTGGATTTGCGGTCATGAATGAATTGCGGCTAAGAAACACCTGATTGTTGTCCGCATCTGTCCATTGCAAAGCATTAGGAGGTACATGCTTACTCTGGTAGAAGCCAGCATATTTTGTTAATGCGGCGATAATACCTTGGCGATTTTGGGGATTATCAACTTTTAGTTGCCCATTCTCATCTAGTAGCTGTACTCCATAAGCTGTGAGGAATTGCTCAAACATGAAGATTACATCTGTAGCTTCGGTAGACATTGGTAAACCGATTCCATAGATATCTTTTTTGCCTCTATTCGTAGCGCGGTCTTGAGCCGTTTCCCAAAATGCCCAAAATCCATTCCAATCCTTAGGAATACTGGTGTCACTCATCCCTACCTCTGCAAGCATATCTCGCCAATAATGCAGACCAGCAGCTAGTTGAGCAATTGGGACGGCATAGTAAGCAGGATTAGGATTTTGTCTGTTTTTATAAGCGACAGCTTTGAGGGCGATCGGGCTAAATAAATTTTTAACAGGTTCTACAACATCAGTAACATCTATTAATTTATTTTGCCAAGCTAGTTTCGGATAGAGGGCAAACTCAGCGGTATTACTAAATAAGATATCTGGAGGATTGCCGTTATTAAGAGCATTTTCAGCATCACGATTCACCGATCCATCATTATAGAAAGTGATTTCCACCTTCGTATTATTCTTTTTTTCCCAGTCCGCCACAATTTGTGAAAGTGCCTCTGTTTCCGCAGGATAGAAGCTTTGAATCCACCAAACCCGAAACTTGGAACTTTTTTCGGGAGCCCGATAATTTAAGACGGTGGAATCACTACAGGCTGCCAAACCCAAACCTGCTAAAGATAGAGATAACTGATTAAACTGACGACGACGCATAGATTTTTAAGATTAAGAAATAAAGCAAAACTGGAACCTTTAGGAGACAAGGTGTACATCGCAAAGCGGCGCACACCTTGTCTCCTATATGACGAGTTCAACTATGTCTGGCAGAACTGTTGTTCCTGCTGGGAAGGGATAAGTCTCAGGATATTGCATTACCCTGCCTACAAATTTTACACCCGCAGCGATCGCACCTTCATAATCAGCGATCGCATCGCCAACCATCAATACGCGATCGGGATCAAAATCATATTTCGACAAAATATCTTGGATAATGTCTCCCTTTTTGGCTGGGGAACCATGAACAGACACAAAATAATGCGCCATATTTCGCCGTGAGACAATGCGTTTTAGCTCTTGATCGGGAGTTCCCGAAGCCACAAATAGTGGTGTGGACTGATAATTTCGTTCTAAAAGCTCATAGGCTCCTGACACATAAACCGCATCTACCACTGCATCTTCAACATATTGCGAGAATAGATTGCCTAGTCTCGCCTCCTCATCTTTAGTCAAGTCTTTGCCAAGCAAAACTTCATGGTAGTAACGAAACTTGTCAAATCGCGATACCCCTCCATGAATCAGATGATAGGCTTTCACCTGCTCCACAATGCGATCGCCATATTCGGCATACAAAGCCCCAAAAGCTTGAGTTTTAACATCCACTGACTCAACTAGGACTCCGTCAAAATCAAACACGATCGCATCATATTTCTTAGCACTGTCTCTAGTCATGCTTTTTGCCCTGTTTTTGGTTCACTTGGCTAGGCCTAAATTTACAAGGCTATCAAATAGATTTTGTGCAGCTTCTTGCTCCATCTGGATTCTGGCTTCCTTAGCGTAAGAACCCATATGGGGTGTCAAAATGACCTGAGGCAAGGTGCGAAGTTGACCAGAATATGGCTCTTCTTCAAACACATCAAGGGCTGCACCTGCCAAATGCCCAGAGACTAGCGCGTCGTACAATGCTTGCTCATCAATCAGCCCACCTCTAGAAGTATTGATTAAAATACTTCCTGCTTGCATCTTATTGATAAAGTCGCGATCAACTAAATGATGATTATCTTTGTTGTAGGGAATATGGAGTGTGATTACATTGGAACGTGCGATAAATTCATCTAAAGATGAGATACAAACTGTATCCGCGAATAGCGAATCATCACGAAAAATGTCATAGGCAACTCTTTTTGCCCCAAAAGCCTTCAAAATCTGTCCTACCCGATTACCAACTCTTCCATAGCCCAACAATCCCACTACTTGTGAGGCAAGTAGTCTGCCCATCAAAGGATTCCACTTTCCTTCGCGCAAAGTGCGATCGGCTTCTGAGGTGCGCCTCAACAGAGAAAGGATCAGACTCACTGTCAACTCTGCTACAGCAATTACAGGGGCGGTAGGGGTAATATGCACTGAAACGCCCAGTTCTTCAGCCGCCTCCAAATCAACACTATCAGTTCCAATACCACATCGCGAAATTACCTTGAGAGACTTAGTTGCGGTTAAAACATTCCGAGTCAGCGGCTCAACTCCAGCAATCATCCCAACAATATCATTACTGAGAAGCTCCAAAACTTCTGGTTCTTTGAGTTTTCTACCATAGGGATTTAAAACAATTTCAAAGCCTTGAGCTTGGAGATTCTGCAATACCTGATTGCTTTTTACATCAAAAGAAGAAGTACTGATCAGTAGTTTGGACATATTTTCATTGCTTCCTAGGTTGAATTTATCAATTCTGACAATAATTTCTAAGTAAGTCTACATAACTATGGCTGATATATTCAAATAATTTTCATACAAAGATTAGGTTAAATTAATAGTTTTTTTGTTTTGGGCTTATATAAAAATAGACTTAACTTAAGTTGCAAATAGATTCTAAGAAAATAGCCATAGCCAAATAGGTATCGTGAATAGTAAAAGAACTACACCAAAAGCTAAGGTCGTAACTGTTAAATCGCGATCCAGATTATAGGCTTGGGCAATTACAAGCGTCGAAAAGGCTGGTGGCATTGCCATTTGTAAAACCATAGCCATACGTGGTTCTCCTGTCACACCAAAGAACATTAGTCCTGTACCAACTACAAGTGGAGTAAGCAGCATCTTAATCGATAGACAAGTAAGCGCTTTTTTGACATTACGTAGGGTTTTTAACTGACTTAACTGCATCCCAATCATCACCAATGACAAAGTTACAGTTGTCCATGCGATCGTACTCATTCCAGCTGTAATTACCACGGGTAAAGGGATAAATCGCATCCCTACGCCAATCGGCAAACTCCATAATGCTGGAGTCTTAGCCATTGATACAAATGGATTTGGCTTCTTTTGCCCGCTAGACATGCTGCCGTAACGACTAGCAAGAGCGATCCCGACGGAATAGGCAGCGATCGTAGAGCCGATCAGATCGTAAAATAGCGACCAAGCAAAATATTGTGGTCCGACTAGGGCAAGGCTGACAGGATACCCCATAAAAGCAGTATTGCCTAAGGTCATAGCAAGTAAGAAACTGCCTTGGGTTGCACCTGTCCATGCACTTTCATGCTCTAAAGTTGCTTCCATGCTGGGATTGGTTTCAAGATTTTTTTCTCTAGCCGTAATCCCTTTTGACAACTTACTAAATCTTTCATCACTTACACCAAGATCGATCCAAATCCATGCCAGTCCTGCACCTACTAAAATCGCAACCCAAGCTGTAGTCGGAGCAATCATAATCCATCCCGATAGATCAGCTTGACGCAGGAAAGACACAATGCTGATGGGAACTCCCACAAATAGCAGAGCTTTACCAAGATAAGTAGTGAAAATCTTGGGCAGGATTTTTCCTAGAACATATCCCAAGAGAGTCCATCCAATTAACCTCACGTAGAGCAAGACGAGAGGGTTTTCTAACGTGAACATAAAATTTCAACCATAAGAAATAATTGTGAAAGATGAGAAGGGAATATTAGGATATTGGTTAAACAGGCAAGTATAAAGATAAAGTGCGCATCTACAGATTCCTGATTTTTTTAATAACAGGCACAAAGATTTTAGATGGTAGAGAAAAAGTCGAAGATCTTAATCCCTGCATTTTATAACTGTCCCCCATTTACATCAACAATCGCACCCGTCATATAGCTAGATAGTTGCGAAGCTAGAAATAGAATTACATTAACTTGTTCTTCCATTGAGGCGATCCTGCCTAAAGGAATTGAGTCAATTAACTTTTGTTCAGCTTCTGGTGGCAAAGTTGCCGCTAGCATCGGTGTGTAGGTTTGGCTGGGACAAATAGCATTGACATTGATTTGAAAAGAGGCGAGCTCGTAAGCTAGTTGCCTCGTAAAGCCGATCGAACCAGCTTTGGATGCCACGTAATGAATGCCTGACAATTTACTCCGAAAATGTCCTGCGATCGAGGAGACATTAACGATTTTCCCACTCCGTTGCTGCTTCATGATCGGGACTACATGTTTACAACAGAGAAACTGGCTAGTGAGATTTGTAGCCATGACTTTGTTCCAATCCTCAAGGGAAATATCCTCAATCTTGGCAATTTGGTTAATCGCGGCATTGTTAATTAAAATATCGATCTGTCCATATCTCTGAGAAACAGTGGCGATCGCATCTTTGACTTGAGCTTCATCAGAAACATCACAAGGTAGTGACAATGCCGATTTACCTGCTGCATTTAGTTCTGAAGCGATCCCCTCTGCGCCACTGCGTGAGATGAATACAGTATGTGCCCCGTAATTAGCGATCGCCTCAGCCACCGCCTGACCGATGCCACTACTCGCCCCAGTAACAATTGCGACTTTTCCCTTAAAGTCATGGGGAAATTCATGGGGTTTGGTCATAAACTGAATTTACTAATTTAAATGTTTTTTGAGCAATGAAGTGCCGCGTGTAACGCGGCACTTCATTGCTTATTTAGCTGTCACCAAAAACGTGATCTTCAACAAAAATATGATTTACATCAGGTTTCCCAATTGCCAAACGAATCGAGGGTTTATCGCCAATAACACGAATATTATGGATCACCTTGCGAGGCACAAAAATGATGTCATCCTTAGTAGCGCGATAAGCTCCATGTCCATCCACATCCCACTCTAGTTCACCTTCCATTACTACCCACCACTCATCCTCGTTAGCATGATAGTGAGTACGATTGCTTTCACCAGGTTTTTGACAAATCATAACCGCGCTCATCATGTCGGTATAAATGAGCCGCACTGACCAAGATGGTTCCCCCATCTCTTTTTTGATATCTTCTAAACGATTAAAAATACGATTGATACTGTCATGGGTATTAGCTTTGGCAACACCATCATTTTTCATTACCGTAGCAAGGTTTTGGTCTTGGCTTGCGATCGTGGTCATAGCTGATTACTCCATCAAAGTTTTAATCAAATTATCACAATAAATATAGTAATCCTTATTTATTTGTGAGATCAAATAATTTATGAGTGTGCGCCCCTTTGAGACGCACACTCATAAATTATTTGGGATTGCTATATTAAAGGCACGCTTAGAGTGCCTTTAAATTTATTAGAACGTGAACGTTGTGCGAATTACACCAACAGTTGCAGTTGGGTTACCACTAGCACCTTCAGGATTAAACACCCAAAAAACACCAGGAGTAATACTGATATTTTTGCTGATTCGATAGCGGTAGAAAAGCTCTAAGTGATAAGGAGTCGAGTCAATAGCTCTACCATTAGATGTGCCAATCAAAGCAGCACCTCCAACAGAACTTCGTTTGATTGGCTGACCGAATAGAATACTTGCGGCACTTCCTTCGCTAAACAAGTCATTGAAGGTTAAACCTGCAATCCAACTGGTGAAGGTAGTTGAAGCGGAAGTGTTAACTGCATCAGCAAAAATCACGGTTCCCCAAGTATGGAAAGAGATTTTTGGAGTGATTTTCCAAGCTAAATTACCTGCGATCGAGTTAGCTCTGGTTGAACCATTTACAGCAGTAGTACCATTAGTAGTAATAGATTCTGTGCTAGTCAATCCAGTACCTAAAGAACTAGTACCAGTACTTCCAAACTGATGGTAAGTATTTGCATAGGTAACAGAAGCATCAAGATTTTCAGCAGGTTTGAATAAAAGCTGAACTAGAGCAATGGTTGATCCACCAAACAAACCACCCTGTCCACCAGGTGAAGGTGAAGCTGCATTGGATGCACCGTAACCTGCTTGAATTTTGAATTGATCGGAAACCTTCCAATCAAAGGCAAATAGCGAAGATGTACCAGCAATTCGCATTAGGGGATCAAAGCGACCGAAGCGAGAAATTGAACCTTGACCATTGCTAGCTACAGGTGAAAGTACGGTGAAGAACTCATCAGGGAAGCTGATTGGGGCAACGTAGAGAGTTACTTTATTGTCAAAGATAGGGAATTTATAATCAAGAAGGCTAAGTGCAAAAGAGTTGTCTGTGGTAGAAGCGCCAGGTCCAATTCTGACTGAGTTCGTTCCTAACAGACCAGCAAGACTGGTTGAGCTACTAGCAGCAGCAAGGTTGTTGCCTGCTTCCAAGCGAGTTCTGAGGGCATCTTTACCAGTAAAGCTGGTATTGAGGACAAGGCGAGTACGATTGCCTAATGTAACGTTGGATCTAGCGTCGTTTGGTCCACCACTACCTGCGGTTGCCGAGAAGATGACTTCGCCAGTGAGTTTTGTCGTGGTAGAAAACTGTTGTGCTTCTAGCTTGGCAGTTTTAGCATCAAGGGCATCAACACGACCACGCAAAGTAGCAAGTTCAGCAGCAAATTCTTCCTGTAGCTTTTGCAGAGTTGCTAAGTCTTCTTTGCTAACTTTGTCAGCTAGTCCAGCGGAGATGATTTCATTAATTTTGTCAAGGCAAGCATTCAAACCTGCGGCAAATTCATAGCGGCTAGTAGCTTGCTTGCCGCGAAAGGTGCTATCTGGATATCCTGCAATACAGCCATAGCGCTCAACGAGAGATTGCAAAGCGGTGAAAGCCCAGTCGGTTGGTTTCACATCACTAAGTTGTGATACTGAGGTGACGTTTTGGGCTTGGGTAGTTGAAGGGGATAGTTGAATAGCCTTATAAGGGTCAACACTTACTGAAGATGTCGTTGTTTCTGCATGAGCCAGATTTGACGACAGGGACAAAGCTGTTAAAAAAGACAGGCAAGATACACTGACGGAAGAACTTTTTACCTTAAACATCCTAAAACATTAACCTCATACTTCACCTAATTTATAAGGTTAAACTTGTTCGCCTTGGATGTCAAAGGAATATTTGGCTGATATTTGAAAGCGAATAAAAAATAGAGAGGTCGATTCGACCTCTCTATTTTTATTCGCTTAAGATCTGTTTAAGCTATCTAATTAAGCTATCTAATGTAGTCTTAAGTGTAAATTGATTGAGAGTCTCTAATTCTTGTTGAGGATGACTGAGAAGCCGCGATCGCATCTCATCAGTGAGTCCTTGAACATTGGTAAAATCTGCCCCCGCAATACTTTCAAATCTTTCAAATTCAGCATCAGTTAGATCGGCAGCGCGAAGATCAACCCCCGCTAAATTTGCTCCATTCAATCTGGCTTTTTGCAAATAAGCGCCTGTCAAAATAGCCTTTCGCAAATCAGCTTGAACCAATCGCACCCCTGCTAAATTTGCCCCAGTCAGATCAGCGCCACCAAGATACGCACCCATCAAATTTGCATTTTGCAAATCCGCATTTTTGAGATTACCTGTATTAAGTGGTGCACCATTTAAACTTGCGCTTGGCCCGATCGCACCTGAGGATTTATAAGCGAATTTCTCAGGAAAAATTGTCTTACTGTCATACCTTGCTCCTTGCAACTTTGCATCGGTCAGATTTGCTTCACTGAGATCTGCTCCACTGAGATCGACACGATATAAATAAGCTCCTTGGAGATCGGCTTTTTGGAGGATGGCTTTACGAAGATCAGAGCTACGCAGATCGGCTCCACTGAGATTGGCTTCGCTTAAATTTGCCAAACTTAGATTAGCGCGGATCAGAGTTGCTTCTTGCAGATCAGCTTTTTGGAGATCGCATCCACTGAGATTGATCTGATACAAATCTTTCTTATTTAAAGAAATCCCTGCTTTGATTGCTGCTAAAACTTCTTGAGCAATTTTGGACATAACTTTTGAAAACTTTTGAAATTATTAAAATTTTTATTAAAACTCTGAAAAAGTGATCATAAACTGAACTAGCAGTAAAACAAAGAACCAATTTTTTTTGGCGAAGCCGCACCACAAAAAAGTGGTTCTTTATAGGTTTAAACAAAAATCTGGATTTCGCGATCGCAATTTACGCTAACTTTCTTTAAAGTAAACAATAACGAAGAATTTTTACAAGGCGCTGCAAAGCGTCTTGTAAAAATTATTGGATTTTATTTTTAAGGAGTTGCCTCAGTGCTTGTACCACCGATGACAATGATGGACTTCTTCACAAAAAGTGAAGGAGTTTGGTTTATTCACCGCACCGTACATCATTTCGATAGCGTCGCTGACGAATCTGGGGAGTCGAAGATTCATGTCAAGGTAGTCGCAAAAGACGATGATCGAGTCCAAAAAATCTGTGCATCGCAGAACGTTGACTTAGCGATCGCCTCTTGTGGTGCTAGTTTTATGTGGCAAGCTCATGAAGAGGGTGGGGCGGAGCCAAACCCTGACCACGCAGCAATTTTAGTAGATGTACCAGATGATGCGGTAGGGCGATCAGGCAAATTGTTGCGAAATCAAGGCTATGTCGAAAGAATCCCTGTAGTTAGTCGCTATTGGTTTGGTGATGATGGCATTTTGACTATTGATACTGAATATGACAATAATCAGGGGCAAGAACGTTGTTGGTTTATTACAGACGATTTTCGTGTGCGCGCGAGTACGGTACGTATGAATAACGGCGTTTATTTGATGACCTATTGTTCTGAGCGGCGCTGCGTTGGGGAGGCAGATTTAGAGGCAATGCTACAGAGAAACTTGGCAAGGCAAAACTAGGTTCAAAATTACAACTCAAAAGAGAGTTGCGAAGCAAAGTGTCACAACTCTCTTTTGAGTTGTAATTCTCGAAAGTGTAGTCACACTTTCGAGAATTGATATATAGTTGCAGTCACTTGTCTTAGGACAAATCAAAACCCAAGAATTGATTGGCGGCGCGAAGCGCCGCCAATCAATTCTTGGGTTTTATGTCCTAGTACGCTTGGCGACAGCTATAACTTATGGAAAAAGATCTTATGCGCGAAAATGATCTTCAACAATGGCTGAAATTAGCTCGACAAGAAGTAGCTAAAGGCAGCCTACCAAACTATATTCCCTTGCTGGCTCAGGCTGATCCACAGGCGATCGCGATCGCCATCCAAAAAGTTAACGGCGATCATCTGATGGCAGGTGACACAGAGTTAACTTTTCCGTTAATGAGCGTAATCAAGCCATTCTTGTTGCTTTACTTATTAGAGACAAAAGGTGCTGAACAGGTTTTTCAGTTGGTTGATCGCCAAGCAACATCGGAACCATTTAACGCTATTTCTAAAGGCAAACCCAAAAATTCGATGATTAATAGCGGCGCGATCGCCCTGTCATCCCTATTAGAATCTTGTGAAACATTACAAAATTGGCTCAATCAGCGATCATGCACAAATTTGACACTGGATCTAGAAATTTTAGCTTCAGTTCGATCAGTTGCTAATCGTCGTAATTTAGCGATCGCCGATCAACTTAAAAATCTAGGCATAATTTCTAATCCTAGGAAAGCTCTTGCGGTTTATGAAGAAATTTGTTGTTTGCGAGGTAATGTGCAAGATCTCGCAAAAATTGGCACTTTGTTAGTTTATGCGCAGCGATCTTCTAGTATTCCAATCGTATTGGAAGTTATGACCGAATGCGGCATGTATGAATCATCAGCAGAATTTGCTCAGGATATAGGAGTTCCCTCAAAGTCAAGTATTAGCGGCGCTTTACTATCGATTATTCCTGATCAAGCAGCGATCTCCTGTTATAGTCCTGCGCTTGATGCAACTGGTAATTCAGTCTCAGGACTATTTTTAATCCGAAAAATTAAAAACTATGTTTTAGGATTAGGGCGCGAAGAGTCGTAAACCCAAGATCTGTGCCTCCCGCTTAGCGGGAGGCACAGATCTTGGGTTTACGTTTAGTGAAAGTCAGCCGAAATATTTGATTAAAAATTGAATTTTTCGATAGTTATTTGCGATCGTGTATATACAGCTACCTTTATCCGATAAAATTAAAAACGCTAAAAAGTTTTATTGGTTGTAAGCAGAGAATAAGTAAATGAGTACCTTTGAGCAAGTTCAAGACATCGTTGCATCCCAATTAGGCGTTGATAAAGCCGAAGTTAAGCCTGAAGCTAGCTTTGCGAACGACCTTGGCGCTGACTCTCTCGATACTGTCGAATTAGTTATGGCATTGGAAGAAAAATTCGGCGTTGAAATCCCCGACGAAGACGCAGAAAAAATTGCCACCGTGCAGAACGCCGTTGATTACATTGACAGTAAACAAGCTGCTTAAGCAATTGTTTTAGATAAAAGCTTTGTTGCTCAGCGACAAAGCTTTTCTGTTCTTAAAATTTTTGACATACTGATTCCAAACGAAATGCAAAACCCTCAGCCCCTCTCTCGCGTCGTTGTCACTGGACTAGGTGCAATCACACCGATCGGTAACACGGTCGAAGAATACTGGCAAGGTCTAGTCGATGGCAAAAACGGAATTACGGAAATTACTCGCTTTGATACAACCGATCATGAATGTCGAGTTGGCGGTGAAGTAAAAGGTTTCGATCCACTTGCCTATGTCCCAGCCAAAGAAGCGCGCCGTATGGATCGCTTTGCTCAGTTTGGTGTGAGCGCCAGTATCCAAGCATTACGCGATGCTAATCTGGAAATAACGCCGCTTAATGCACCTCAGATAGGTGTTTTGCTAGGTACTGGGATTGGTGGATTGCAGGTACTCGAAGATCAGCATGAAATTATTCGCACCAAAGGTCCAAGCCGTTGCAGTCCATTTATGATCCCGATGATGATCGGCAATATGGCAGCTGGCTTGACCGCAATTCATACTGGTGCGCAGGGACCCAACTCTTGTACAGTCACTGCTTGTGCGGCTGGCTCTAATGCGATCGGTGATGCATTTCGTTTAGTCCAAAGTGGCTTTGCTCAAGCGATGATCTGTGGTGGTACTGAGGCAGCGATTACACCGCTCGGCTTTGCAGGTTTTGCCTCAGCAAGAGCAATGTCTCGCCGAAATGACGATCCTGCCCATGCTTCTCGTCCCTTTGACAAAGATCGCGATGGTTTTGTGATGGGTGAAGGCGCAGGTATCTTGATCATTGAAAATCTAGAACATGCTCTAGCGCGTGGAGCAAAAATCTATGCTGAAATCGTTGGCTATGGCTGCACCTGTGATGCTTACCATATGACATCACCTTCACCTAATGGTGAAGGTGCAGTAAGAGCAATGACTCTCGCCCTAAATGATGGCGATATTACCCCTGAGATGGTGGACTATATCAACGCTCATGGTACTAGTACTTCAGCAAATGATAGTACTGAGACTAAGGCTATCAAAAAAGTTTTAGGCGATCATGCCTACAAAGTTGCAGTTAGTTCTACTAAGTCGATGACGGGACATTTACTTGGCGGTTCGGGCGGTATTGAGGCAGTAGCAACAGTTTTAGCTGTGCAAAATAATATTGCTCCACCAACGATGAACTTAGAAAATCCTGATCCTGACTGTGATCTCGACTATGTGCCTAACAAGTCCCGTCCGATGACGATTAATGTGGCGACCTCTAACTCCTTTGGGTTTGGCGGTCATAACGTTACGTTAGTTTTCAAAAAATACCAATAGCCCGATCACCAAAAAAGCTTCCGCGCGAAGCGCGGAAGCTTTTTTGTTTTTTGTTATGCGTCGATAAATAGTTTTCTGTAGGGTGCGTTAGCCAAAGCGTACCGCACCTTCTAGTGTTGGAGAGTGCGTTACGCTTTGCTAACGCACCCTACAGAAGAATTTTGGTAAAAAGAGAGTTGCGGCGCGAAGCGCCGCAACTCTCTTTTTATGCGTCGATAAATAGATCTGAGCCTTCTTGGGTGACGGTGAAGCTTTTCACGTCAGTAGAAGTTTTGCCCATGGCAATCATTTTTTTTGCGACATCAGGTAAGGGAATACCAACAAAGGAATCCACCCATTCAGTATTTTTGCCAGTACAAATTTCAAACTTAGAACCATGGAAGGGACAAGTAATTACACCATTTTCAAATTTGCCTTTGGCTAAAGGCAATCCAAAGTGAGGACATTTATTTGCGATCGCACAATATTTATCACCAACTTTGGCGACGATTACAGCCTGTCCATTAGCTTTGGTTTTCAGGACTTTATCAGAAACGACATCGGCAGTAGAAGCAATTTTGACTTTAGCCATTTGTTTTGCGGGATTATAGTTCATGCACAAAAAACTATATCACAAGCCTTGTTTGTCCTTGAATCATGATGAATTTTGACAAAATCAACCGCTAAAAGTAAGTGGTGTCACAAAACGCCACCACTTACTTTTGGTGGATTGGCAGTTACTCAGCTAGATTCTGAAATTATTGTCAGCTAGAGATTAAGACTCAAAATAGTAAAGGCAGCGCGAAGAACCGCCTTTACTATTTTGGGTTTTGATTTGTCGGTACTAACTCAATAAGTAGTACGGTAGCAATGATGAAGTTAGTGCCGACTATAGAAGTTTTACTTTTGTCAGAAAATGCTAGAAAAAAAGATCAGACTTTTTCCGTTCCAAGAACTTGTTTGTTAATGCCTTGATTGATGTCATCAAACATCATAATTTTTATCGTTAAAAACAAGTTAGAGCTAGATTAAAAAAACATGTTAGCCCCTGAGAACCTTGCTAATAAATGTTTTTGAGGTTTACATCTATACATTTATCATAGATAACCAGTTTAAATAAACTGTGCTAACTTATCTGTGTCAACAGAAACATCATACAAAATATTTTGTTTTCTACGTTGTTATCTGTATTGATTTTTGGGTTAATCTCTAAAACTTTTTGGCGAGTCTAACGGATGGGTGTTGAGCAATTATGAATTGAGTAATAAGTTCTAATATTTGGATTGAAAAATGACTTGGGAAAAGTATTGGTAAATGTGTTGAGTACAAACTATGAGTTTGTTTACCTGATTAGATGGAGATTTAATTAGAAAGTTCCCACTTCATGTCAAGACTTAGAATCAAAAATTAGAATGATTATATTATTTAAAATATTTTGACTCGCTATTTTTTAGAGAGATTATCTAAATACAAATAATTAGTGAACTGTGAGGAAAAAGATGACTATTGAAGACGCACTCAATATCGTGGATTTTGTTTTGGGAAATAAGAGCCTTAGTACAATTCAAGAGGCTATTTTTCGTCAGACTTGGGAGGGTAAAACCTATTCAGAGATTGCTGAAAAAGCTGGTTATGATGCTGCTTATATTCGTGATGTTGGCTATAAATTATGGCAATTACTATCAGAAGCTTTTGGCGATCGCGTAACTAAAAATAATTTACAAGTGGTTTTGCGTCGCTATTGCAACCGATCTGTTAATGCTAATTCCAATACCACTGGAAATTATCAATCTACGACTAATTCTCAGATGATTTCAACCATTCCATCACCTGTAAATTTGCCTGTTTCTACAGAGTCATTTAGTCAAGAGATTAGTAATGGTGCTTCTAAGCTTTTGCAGTTGTTAGCAAGGGTTCTGACTGAACCTATTGGCGATCGCCCAATTAATCACCATTGGCAGCAAATTCACGACTCAAATACCGACTCTTCGTTGAAATTAACGATTACAGTCAATCTCAGCATGGCAGATTAATAACCTCACCCCTAGCCCCTCTCCTTGCAAAGGAGAGGGGAATGAGAGAAATATTGCGCCCGTTCTCCTTACAAAGGAGAACGGGTTGGGGGATGAGTTTAAATTGCTTTGCTAGCAATATCCTTGCGGTAGTACATGCCATCATAAGCAACAAACTCAATGGCGTTGTATACATTAGCGATTGCATTTTTAATATCATCGCCCAAAGCCGTCACCCCAAGCACTCGACCACCATTGGTCACTAAAGCATTATTTTTGAGTTTCGTTCCTGACTGAAACACAAAAGCCCCCAAATCTTCGGCTTTGCCGATACCTGTAATAAACTGCCCAGTCTCTACCTTGTCTGGATAGCCACCTGCTGCCATGACGACACATACAGACGATTGCTTTTTCCATTTAAGTGGTGGAAAATTAGCTAGGTTACCTTCGACGCAAGCCATGAGCAAATCATCAAGATTGTTGTCGAGCAATGGCAATACAGCTTGGGTTTCAGGATCGCCTAATCGGCAGTTAAACTCGACAACTTTTGGCTCACCTTCGGGAGTAATCATTAACCCCGCATAGAGGCAACCACGATAGTCAATGCCTCTAGCATTCAAAGCTGCGATCGTAGGTTCTAAAACTTGGGTCTGCACTTTTGCCATCAACTCAGGCGTTGCGATCGGGGCAGGAGCGTAAGCTCCCATCCCACCTGTATTAGGCCCAGTATCACCATCGCCGAGCCGCTTATGATCTTGAGCAGGGCTTAGTGGGCGAATGGTTTTGCCATCGGTGACTGCGAGAACAGAGACTTCTTGCCCAGTCATAAACTCTTCGATTACCACGGTTTCACCTGCGGAGCCGAACTGTCCCGCAAAAATGCGATCAATTGCTTCGGTGGCTTCTTCCAGCGTCATGGCTACAGTGACTCCCTTGCCGCTTGCCAAACCATCTGCTTTGATCACGATTGGTGCACCCTTCTCTTTTATATAAGCTTGTGCGGCTTCGAGACTTGTGAAAGTGGCACTGGCGGCGGTAGGGATATTAGCTTCTTGCATAAGAGCCTTTGCCCATGACTTGCTAGCTTCAATCTGTGCGCCTTCTTGGGTCGGACCAAAGATTAATGCTTCAGCCGCTTGAAAATAATCAACAATGCCAAGTGCTAGCGGCAGTTCGGGCCCAACAATTGTAAAACCAACTCCCTGTACTTGAGCAAACCTTAAAATCCCTTCAAAATCATCAATGCTGAGGGAAACGTTCTGACAGCTTGACATGGCTGCTGTACCGCCGTTTCCTGGTATGCAAAAGACGCGATCAATATTGGGAGATTGCAGAAGCTTCCAAGCTAGGGCGTGTTCTCTACCGCCACTGCCAACTACGAGGACTTTCAAATTACACCTATAATACTCACACTAATTTTGCTTTCTCAACTACAGTGCTTTGCTCTAACGCCAAGCCCAAATAATTCTCTAAAAGACGAACTAAGTCAGAGCTTTAATGAATTATTTTGGCTTGACTCATTTGCAAAACATGAGAAAACTCCAAATGACCAAATTTCCAAGAAATTATGTACTGCTAACGCAGGACTATAAATCCGAATAATATTAATCATTCAGACATCAATTATACCTGAGGAGTAGCTCTTAAGGAGTAGATCCTATGGTAATTTCGTTGCTAAAGCTTGTCTTTTTCACAAACTGGAAAGCTCCTGCGATCGAACCCCATACTCTCTCATCGGTTATTAGATCATAGCCACGATCAAGGCTGCTATATGTGTTTTCCGTAACTTCAAACTCAATCGCGAGATAGGTATCGACACCTTTACGATTAACGCAACATTTTTTTCCTGGCTCGACCGCACCTTTGAATATTTGGTGATCAACACGATCCACCCATTGGGTACAGCCTTCTAGCTGCTCGATCGCATCGATATCAAGCGCTTGAAGCCGATCGCGATCGCGACTAGCACCAAAGAAAGTTTCCGCATTTTTGAGGCGATAGTTGATCATTTCAATGCGATCGTTTTGAAAAATCAGATGTAAAACTGCCGTGCGATAGGGGTGGTTTAGCTCGTAGTCGTATGCTTGCTCTAGAAATAGCCATACGCCGTCTTCGGTAATGGGATTTGGTAACGCGCGAATGCCAACGCGAATATGGGCAAAAAATGGCGGATTATCGATCGCTTGTTCCCAGTTACTATGATCACCTGCTAGCCATTGAGCAAGGGTATACACATCGTTAGGATTTGTAATTACTGTCATGGATTAATAAATTAACTAAGCTAAATAAGTAAAATTAGATCAAATTAAATCAAATTAAATATTTAATTTCGCATCGCTTTGCTAGCAAAGCGGCATATATAGAAATCCTACCTCCCTTCGCAGTGAAAAATCAAAAGCCAAAAGAGCAATGACAGCGTGAAACGCTGTCATTGCTCTTTTGGCTTTTACTTAGCCTGTGGCGCTGAGGCTCCTAATATCAGTTTTATAATTAAAATCAACAATAAAGTATTGGCAATTTATGAATTGCCAATACTTATCGAAGAAACTATACGCATAATTTCTGGGATATTAATCGGTTTGCTGACATAATCATTCATCCCAACATCAAAACAAGCTTGACGATCTTCGGGCATCACATCGGCAGTCATAGCAACAATCGGCACTTGGCTCATTAATTCAGTGCGAATAATCTTTGTGGCGGTTATACCATCCATTTTTGGCATTTGCAAATCCATAAGGATCAGATCGTAGACATTATTTTGCAAAGCTTGCAAAGCCTCGAATCCATCGTTAGCAATATAATTGATTTGATAACCTAGTTTTTTCAGTAGTGAACTAGCAACCATTTGATTAGCTATATTATCTTCTACTAAGAGAATCCTTAAAGGAAATTCCTCAGCAAATTTTTTGTCGATCGCAGTTTCCCTAATTGTTGATTCAAAAGGTTCATAGATTGTTTGACTAGTTAAGACTTCAATCTCAAAGTAAAATGTTGAACCTTGAGTATCGAGCAAAGGCTTCCAGTCTTCGGGGGGATTACCACCAATTCGACCAAAGCTCTCTACCCAGATTCTGCCATTCATTAACTCGACTAGTCGTTTGCAGATCGCCAGTCCTAATCCAGTACCACCATATTTCCGATTAATGGAGGCATCAGCTTGGGTAAATGGCTGGAATAGTCTGTCAATGAGCTCGCATTTGATACCAACACCTGTATCAGAAATCGCAAATTTTAGTTGATATTTCTTCCTGACCCTTTGTTCTTCTGCCAGAAAAATAGATGAGGCAGAATCTTGATCCTCCTCTTCCTCATCTAGAGGCTTTCCGCTAACTGAAATAAAAACTTGACCACTTTGAGTGAATTTAACAGCATTAGAGACAAGATTTAGTAATATCTGGCGCAAACGAGCGTAGTCTCCAATCACTATAGGTATCTCAGTCGCAATCTCATATTGGAGATCAATTTGCTTTGCGATCGCTTGACAATTTAGAAGATGAGAAACTCTACTTACAACATCCTCTAACTTGAAATCCCATTTTTCTATTTCTAACATGCCTGATTCGATTTTAGATAGATCAAGAATATCGTTGATAATGGTTAGAAGAGATTCACTACTATCCTTAATCGTTTTTACAAAATCGGCTTGTTCTTCTGTAAGAGTTGTAGTTTCTAGAAGTTGTGTCATTCCCATCACGCCATTCATAGGAGTACGGATTTCATGACTCATATTTGCTAAAAATGCACTTTTTGCCCTAGTGGCTTCTTCTGCGGTTGCTTTAGCTTTGGCTAGGACGAGTTCTGTTTGCTTGCGGACTGTGATATCCACTACCCGCGCCAGACTAAAACTTTGTTCTCCAAAAGTAATTCTCTTAAGAGAAAGATATCCCCAAAATTTACGCCCCTTACGAGTAACATATTCTACTTCTAAGTCGCAAAAGCCTTTTTGGTTGACTTCTTGATCAATCTGATCAAGTTCTTGTCTTGTAAACTGACGTTTGTGGAGAGTTTGACCTACAATGTTAAGCAGATCATTTTTACAATCTCCTTCAAATAGTTTTATGGCTTGCTGATTGCAGTCTATTACGAGTGAAGTCTCGCTATCGACTAAGAACAACGCATCAGCGGACTCATTAAAGATTAATTCTCGTAAATCGCGGCTGTGGGCTAGCTCTTTTTCTAACTGTTTGCGATCGCTAATATCTACAATGATAGAGATCACTTGATTGGTACTTCCTTCTATCAGAGCGCCACTAACCAAGACCGTGCGCCGATTACCATCTTTGTGGATATAATCTTTCTCAAAGGTTTGTACCCATCCGTAGGCAAGCAAGTGGGCGACAGCCGCCGCATCGACATCTCTGTAGTCAGATGGAGTGATTGAATCCCATCGCAGATTTCCAGTCAGCAGATCCGTACGGTCGTAACCGATTATTTGGAGGAATGCATCATTTGCCTCGCTGATCTCACCTGTTAGAGTTGTCATGATAATACCAACCATGCCAGAATCCTTGATTCGCTGAAACCTTGACTCACTTTGCCGTAGAGCAATTTCAACTTGTTTGAGATCGCTAACATCTGTAATCGTGCCAACCAGTTTAATCACTTTCCCTTCTTCATCGCAGATCGCCTCGCCTCGGCTAATGATGTAGCAAATTGAACCGTCAGGGCGGATAATACCATGTTCTATTGTGTAAGGTGTCCCGTGGGAGATCGCCTCTTCTACAGCTTTCCGAAGATTGGGTCGATCATTGGGTGGTACGATATCGAAAAAGTTTGGATAACTCGGTAATGGTACATTTGGATCAAATCCCAAGATGCGAAACTGTTCGGCAGACCAAGTATTTTTGCCAGTTGCCACATCAAACTCCCAACTTCCCACATGAGAGATGCGTTGTGCTTCTGTTAATGCAGCCGTTTTTTCCGCAACCTGTTTTTCTAAATCTAGCTCATAATTTAAGCGCATTTGATCAGCATCATTCAGATCGATTATCATTTGATGCAAAGCTTCTTTCAAGATTTGTACTTCAGTAATGCTCGTATCTGGCATTGTTTGTTCTAGACGATTTTCAGAGAAAGACTTGGCAGTTTGGGTGAGATGAAACAGCGATCGCGAAATGCGTCGAGATGTCCAAATGCCGATACCAATGGAAGTTGCTAGAGATAATCCACATAATAGAATCGTTCGATAAACATTCTTCTGTATTTCCGACATAAAGTCAGATTCAGGGAACGTCGTCACAACGAGCCAGTCTAATCCGTATTCGTCCTGATAGGGAGTGATCTGCACAAAATGGCGGGCTCCCGATATAGTCAAACTTAATTGTTTAGATTCCTTGAGATTGTTAAAATCACCAAATTTCTGACGAAGCTGTCTAGACACTTCCTTCGTCAGATTATCTTGACTTTCTGAAGAGAGGATTCGAGAAAAATTTTTGTCTGCTTGTCTTATGCCTGAAGCTTCAGTAGCAAGTGATGTCGCCACTAGATCTCCTGATCTCTCAATGACAAATACTTGTCCCGTAGGAGTGAACTTTAACTGCGTAAGAAATAGACTAATATCAGACAGAAAATAGTTGCTAGAGAAAAATCCAGATAGTCTTCCCGCGACATCATAGACAGGTGCAACTGCTACTGTTTGTAATAATGGAAGAACTCGTGCTAAAGATACTGGAGTCCATGCTTGCTTACCAATATCTTTAGCTTGCCTATACCAACTAACAGTGCGAAAGTCATCATCGAATTGTAAAAATAGTTGAAGCGGTTTGCCTTGGGAGTCAGTTGAATAGTATCGACGCTGGTTGGGAACAATTTTGTAAAAAAAAATAGAGCCAAGGGAAATATTCTTTCCTGTGGCTGTTTCTGCAAGTTTCCGAAATTCTTCAGAGCTAATTCGCAGATAGCCAATCCCATTCCCATCCTCGCTTGAATAAATATTGGTGGGCAGTGATGGGTTTAATAGCATCTGCTGCCAAAGTTGCTGTCTTAATTTTTCTTGATCATTAATATTGAGCGTTCCCTGTTTGACCGCCAAGTCATTAGCGGCGACAACCTGCTGTGAAATTTGTAAATAACTATTGAGGCGATCGCTAATTCGTTCTGAAGTTTGCCTCAATAGTTGGCTAGCCAAATTCTCGATCGCTTGCTGACCACTCTGGTAAGACAGATAGCCAACCAGTCCCACCGTACCCACAATTATCGCCACAAATGGGAAAATTAGCACTGAGCTAAGTGGAATACTTGTGAATGGCGATCGCTTGCGAGAAATGCTCATTTAGACGTTTTTTAAGTAACTATTATACAGAAATATATTTGTTCTCAACTGCGTTTTGTTTTCATCCAATTGGTGTTTGCTCGACATCAGGTACTTGTTCAACTTCCCAATGACTGAGAATAATGGCATTTACGCTGTTCCCAATAATATTAACGACAGTTTTAAATCCATCGGTGAGGCGATCAATGCCTGCAACTAAGGCGATCGCTTCTAAGGGTAATCCTGAAGCTGATAGCACAGTTGCCATAGTGATCAGTGCTGAGCCTGGAACGCCAGGAGTGCTAAATGAAACTAACAGACTACTAACTGCGATCGCAGTTAGTAGAGAAGGCGTTAAGGGGACTTGATAGATTTGAGCAACAAATAGAGCGTTAAATCCTTGTAAAATTGCTGCGCCGTCACGTTTGAGCGCAGTACCTAGAGGAATTGCAAAACTAGCTATTTCTTCGCGCAAGCCATAGTTCTCTTGAATATTTTGTAATACCACGGGCAAAGCTGCATTGGAACTAGCTGTGCCAAAGGCTAAAGCGATCGCTTCTGAAAGACTACGCAAAAATCTTATAGGTTCAGCTTTGAGCGTAAACAGAGCTAACATATCCAAGCAAATCATGATCGAAGAAGCCATTACTAAGCCCAAAACATAGAGGAACAATTTTGCTACTAGTTCTAATCCTTGGGTGGCGATTGTGGAACTCATTAGAGCAAATACTCCCAAAGGCGCAACATACAAAATTATGGATAAAGTCTTTTCACTTATGTGATAGATACTTTCAATCAATTCCACAAAAGGTTTTGCTTTCTCTTTAGCAAGTTGAACACCTATCCCCAATAGAACTGCCGAAAAAATAATTTGTAATAGATTACCAGTACTGAGAGCTTCTAATGGATTTACAGGAATCAAGCTAACTAGCCAGGATATTAGAGATGGCGTTTCAGCAATGCTAATATTCTCAGATACTGAGAAGCCCGTCAGTCCACTGCCAGGCTGTAAAAAATAGGCAGTACTCATACCCACACTGAGGGCAATTGAACTGGTAATCAGATAACTGGTCATTAGCTTAACTGTATATCTGCCGACTTGTCCAGCACCTTGGATTCTGGTTAATCCCATAATTAACGAAGAAAAGACAATGGGAACAACTACAAACTGAATAAGCCTTAAAAAAGATTCGCCAACTGGAGCTAAAAAACTTTGATTGATTAGTTCAATATTCTCGGGAAAAGTTGTATTTAATAAAGTTCCAAATGCAACACCAAAGGCAAGCGAAACGAGAATAAAAGTAGATAGATTCATATTCCAAATTGCTAATGTAAAAGCCGCCATAAAAAACTTACAGCCGTATAGATCAAACTAACTTAGCTAGATAAATAAGAAAGTCCAAAATGAACTGCCTTTCCTTCCTGTGTTTATGATAGTGATTACTATATAATCAAGTCTGCTAGGTTGCCTCTCTTAATATTTTTAGATACAAACAAGATGCTATGGCGGATCGTTATGTTCGCGTGAAAACTTCCCAAGGGGAAGTCTGTTACGGACTGTTAGAGTTAAATCAATCTATAAAGCTACTCAGTACAGCTCCTTGGCTGGGAGGCGAGCCAAATGGGGATGTACTTGCGCCAGACACCTATCAACTTTTAGCTCCTTGTGAGCCGAGTAAGATTGTGGCTGTGGGTAAAAACTATTCTGCACATGCTGCCGAAATGGGTGGAGAAGTGCCCAAAGAGCCAATTATATTTTTAAAGCCCACTACTACGATAATAGCTCCTGAATCGAAAATAGCCTTACCGCCACAGTCTAAACGGGTAGAATATGAAGGTGAGTTAGCCTTGGTGATTGGTTCACATTGTTTTAATCTCACCCCCAAACAAGCGATCGCAGCCATTTGGGGCTACACGATCGCTAACGATGTGACAGCGAGAGATTTACAAAGAAGTGATAGCCAATGGACTAGAGGGAAAGGCTTTGACACTTTTTGCCCTTTGGGACCTTGGATTGTCCGCGAAATCAGTCCTACCGCCATGCTACAAACCTTTGTAAATGATACTAAAAAGCCTTTTCAATCAGCCTCAATTGAGGAGATGGTTTTCTCCCCAGACTATATCGTGTCCTACATTAGCCAAATCATGACTTTACTGCCTGGGGATATTATTCTCACGGGTACGCCTGAGGGTGTGGGGCAAATGCAAGAAGGCGATCGCATTTATGTCGAAATCGAGGGTATTGGTAAATTGCATAATACTGTAATCTTGCGATCTCCTTTGCCAACTGAGGAAGAACCTGAAGAAAGTGAAATTAATGACTAATTACAAAGCAAAAATTGCTTTGTGGCAAAAGCTGATTGACTGACAGATCTCTGTAGGGGGCAGGTTTAGTAGATCTGTGTTTGTTTTACAGCAAAGCTTTTAGCAAAACCTGCCCCTACAGTTAAATGCGGATTTCAACAGTTTTGTCAGTCAATCAGGTCAAAAGACTCTGCCTTGTAAATTTCTAGTGGGAACATATTTTGTGAAACTTTGGTCATAAATCTATAGCAAGATCTATAAGATAAAATTAGGCGCAAGGTCATAGGCGTAAACACACAAGCGTCACAAAGTATATCTGGGGGGAATTTCTGATTTGTTTACTTATCCTCACACACCCACTAATCCTATGAATTACTCAACCCAAAATTTACCAAAATTTTTAAAAAAGCAGCTTGGCTACTTATCGGCGATCGCGTTAGGTTTCCCCCTATTAGCAAGTCCCAGCCTCGCTCAGATTATCCCTGTCGAAACAACCCCTAGCTCAAATCCTTCGACTCTTCCCTCTGAAAATCCCAACGATAAAGCCGCCAATCCCACTGACAACAAAACGGCTCGTTTTAGCTGCCAGTCCCGCGATGGTCAATATATTGTCGTTTATCAACCTAAGAGCCAACCCCAAAAATATTTTCCTTGGGCTGCCCCCAGCACGATGGGCGATGGTTGGTCACCTGAAAAGCGCTGTAACGAAATCAGCCGTCGTTTGGAGTCATACCGTCCCGATGGTCTGCTGGAAATGAAAACCAGTACTGAAAATGGATACAACGTGATCTGCGCTACCACCGATAAAAATTCTGCTTGTCGGATTGTTTTGACTGTGCCAAATGGACAAGATCCGATCGCCACTCGCGATCGCGTATTTGGCAATCTTGCTACTGCTGATAGTGGCCAAGCAACTACAGCCGTAAATACCTATCGCGGACGCGATCGCTCTTTAAATGACATCACTGGTGATCTTGGTTTAGGCATTGATCTTAAAGGAATTAATGGTGTCCTTGGCTCAGTATTATCACCAAGTCGTCCTGTATCCAATGTGCGTAGTGGCAACTTGTACTTGAAGCCATTCCTTGATCCTAGTGATGGTGGTACTGGTGCAAGCATAAACAATAGTGGCTTTACTGGTGGCAGAAAGCTTAACCCTGATAATTTTCGTTAAAAAAAGAGGGGCGCATCGCGCCCCTCTTTTTTTAATTATGCCGAGTACTTATTAAGCTTCGTTCAAAGCAGCGATACCAGGTAAGATTTTGCCTTCAAGCAATTCTAAACTTGCACCACCACCAGTTGAGATGTGGCTCATTTTGTCAGCAACACCAACCTTCTCAACCGCAGCTACTGAGTCGCCGCCGCCGATGATGGTGATTGTGCCAGTGGCAGTAAGATCAGCAAGAGTATGTGCGATCGCTTCAGTACCAACAGCAAACTTATCAAACTCGAATACACCCATTGGGCCATTCCAGATTGCAGATTTGCATTCGGCAAGCGCAGCTTGGAATACCTTTACGGAGTCAGGCCCAATATCCAAGCCCATCCAACCATCAGGGATATTGTCAATGCTAACGGTTTGAGCATTAGCATCAGGCTTGAAGTTATCAGCAACAACAACATCAGTTGGGAGCAAGAACTTTACACCACGTTCTGCGGCTTTCTTTTCAAGGGCGCGAGCCAAGTCTAGCTTATCTTCTTCAACGAGAGACTTACCAACGCTCAAGCCACGAGCTTTGTAAAAGGTAAAGATCATGCCGCCGCCGAGCAACAAATAATCAACCTTATCGAGCAAAGTTTCGATTACGCCGATCTTGCTAGAGACCTTAGAGCCACCAACGATCGCAGCCAGAGGACGCTTAGGATTGTCGATCGCACCGCTCAAGTATTGCAATTCCTTATCAAGCAAGAAACCAGCAACTGAGGTGCTGATGTACTTGGTTACACCTTCAGTTGAAGCATGGGCGCGGTGAGCAGTACCAAAAGCATCATTTACATAAATGTCTGCCAAAGATGCTAATTTTTTTGCAAATTCAGGATCGTTCTTTTCTTCTTCAGGGTAAAAACGCACATTCTCTAACAAAGCGACATCGCCGTTGTTGAGAGCATTAACTTGAGCCGCAACTTCATCTCCGATGCAATCATCGGTTTTTACAACTGGCTTGCCAAGCAACTCAGATAAACGAACTGCTACAGGATTAAGGCGAAGGCTTTCTGTAACACCCTTGGGTCTGCCGAAGTGACTAGCGAGAATTACACGAGCACCAGCTTCGGTGAGGTACTTAATAGTTGGCAATGCTGCACGAATACGAGTATCGTCGGTGATTTTGCCAGTTTCGTCTTGAGGAACGTTAAAATCAACTCTTACTAAAACTTTTTTACCTGCTAATTCCGCAGCAGTCAAACTTGCAAGACTTTTCTTTGCCATAAATTTTTATACTTGTAGTATATAAAGTTGCTTTTTTACAATGTCTTAATAATTTTACCGAATTCCGTCCAGTTTAAAACCCAAAAAATACGAGGTAGCTACTTATAATTTGCTTTGCAATTCAATAACGATCTTTTTCGATTACTAGCTGTAGTTTCTAAAACAGACTTCAAGTCCAACTTAATGCTAAGTTCAAAAATAGTTCAAGTTTAAGGCGATCGCTAAAAATGCTAACGGTTGTTATACCAATTCATAAAAATGTGATGACACTTTTGTGAATTAAAAACCAAACCCAGTAAGGGTTTTAAAAGCACAAAATGGCATAGCCATTTCGTGCTTCGGTATTAGTTGGCGGAACTAATCAGTCCCTATCCACAAAAGACATAATCTATGTATCGATTTCAGGTAAAAGCACCCACTCAAAATGGGGAAATGATTGGTATCGTCGGCTCGATTTCTCAATTTGGATCATGGGACATCAAAAAATATTTACCTCTGCGGACATCAGGCGATCGCTACCCAATTTGGTGGGTCGATGTGGAAATTGATCCGCTCACCTTGCCTGATGCTGAAGAGAAAATTGAATATAAGTATGTGCGAATTGATGCTAATGGGAAAGCTCAATGGGAATGCGAAAAAGAAACCAATCGCTGGGTTCCCATTGAGATAGAACACATTGGCTCCAAAACTTCGACAATCATTGTTGATGATCTTTCATTTGGATATGTCCACCCATTCCCCTATGGATATTTAGAAAATGCGATCGCCTCAGAGCCAGAGACAAAACCAGAAACACATTCACAAAATGGGCTCAAAGTATTAGTTCTCGGCAGTTCTGTGGCTATGGGTTGTAGTGCTTGGTTGCTAAAGGGTTGGGCAAATCAACTAGGGCAAGTCCTAAAGGAAAAATTTGGTCATCAATTGGTAAACCGTTCCCAATTGGGTGCAAATGTCACCAGTACAATTGAACGCTTCGCTTCAGTCGTTGTACCTGAGAAACCAGATCTGGTAATTATTTCGCTATCTTTAGGAAACGAAGGTTTAGCCTACTGTCGTCCCCACGATCGCCGTGCAGTCCAACGTCGTTATGAAAGCGGATTACAGCAACTGATTAAAATGACCCAAGATTTGGGCGCAATACCAGTAATTGGCGGTCTATACCCCAATGGAGACTACAACCCTGAACACAACTGGCTTTTGCGTGATACCCACCATCGGATGTTGCGTTGGGGCGTTCCTATTCTCGACTGGCTAGATGCTTTGGATGATGGCGATGGAGGCTGGAAATCTGGTATATCTCTGGATATCGCGCACCCTAATACCGCAGGACACAAACTAATGTTTGAGGCGATCAATCTCGATATTTTTCAGATTGATCGTGAGCGACGATCACAAGAACAAGCCATCAAATCCCATAGCAGTACCACCGAAATTGCTATCTATGTCGATAAATATGGATTTCAAGTATTTGCTAACCCCGAAGCTCAGACTTTGCGAATCATTAACAATTCTGAATATGATTACAACATCACTTCAACTTGGAAGGAATTGCAAGAAGCCCTGAAACGCAAAGCTGATTTAACTTTTGGTACGTCGTATATCGCTAAAAATGATGAGCTAGGCACAGTTCCGTTGCTTTCAGTTGGGTTTAATGGATCAATTGAGAACACAGTTAAAATTCCGATTGGAGTCGATCTGCAATATTGCTCAGCCCTCAAGTTTTTTGCTCCTCAAAATGCAGAAATCCTTTACTATGATGGTCATCTAGGAATTCTTAAGGAAGGCGATCGCACAATTCGGATTATCAATGAATCTGAGGAAGAATATAACATCCATCCGATGTGGAAAGAAATTCGGGCGGCGTTAGCTGCTATGCCTGCGGGAGTTTATCACGATCCTGCAAATCCAGAAGCACCATTTCGGACAATGATGATTGGCGAGCAAGGTTTAGAGAGTCGCGTCAAAGCACCTGTCAAATCGACAATGTTGCTCAAATACAAATGTAAACTATCAGAAATTAATCGCATTGCCATTTTGCCGTTAGGCGATCGCTGTGCTGCGAGAATGCTCCTGTACAAGATGGAATATGATGGGCCAGCATTTCCCTTTGATTTAGCACGTTCCACTAATCTCGGTGATGTAACTGATATGGTGGTTAACGATTTTAAAGATCTATGGAACCCTGCATATCTCCACTACAACGCTACTGATAATCGCATTTATCACTCTAAATGGTCTGGTCTATCCTTTGGGCATGAAGTCGAAGATACGGATGATCCTGCAAATAATATGCAGCCTGTTCATGAAAGAATGCGTGTTCGCTATTCGGCGCGGGCAAAGAGGTTTTTATACACGCTCGAACATTGTGATGAAGTATTATTTGTACGTACTGGTGTAACTAATCGCGACTATGTGCTAGACCTAATCGAGAAGCTAACGATTAAATGCAAGGGCAAACCATTCCGAGTGCTGCTTATTTCCAAGCAAACATCTGATGAGTTTAGAGACATCCCAAATCTACTGCATTACGATCTCCACTTCAGTCCCGATTGGATGTATGACAGCCAAGACTATTGGATGGAATGTACTAAAACTATGAAGGAGATTCTCGAATCTCTTGGCATCTCTAGTCAAAATCTATTTTGGTGTCCACCTAATCCTTAAACGAAAAATGCCGCGCTCAGCGCGGCTTTACAGAAAAAATCTAGTGGCAATTCAGAAATTGTCCGTGATGAGTTCAACTTTTAGTTCACCAGATTACTCTGCTATTAAGATTTAGGCGATCGCTTTGTTTTTGCTGATTTCTGAGGCTTGGGCTGTTTTGCAGACAGTTTTTGGAGCTTTTGCACTTCTTTGAGGCTTAGTCCCGTGAATTGGGCAACTAAATCCCCAGAAATGTTTGAGCGCATCATGTTTATAGCGATTTGCCGTGCAGTTTCAGCTTTGCCCTTGGCTAGACCTTTAGCTTCACCTTCGGCTATACCCTCACGCAAGATTTCTTGATAAATTACTGATTCTTTCATGATTTCGCTCCTTAAAAGTCTTTGGATGATTTCTTTATTTAGGGCTATACCCGATATTATAGCGGTCGATGCGGCTACGTTGCTTTGTACTTGTTTATCAGTAATTTGTTCGATTTGTCTGGCAACTTGTCTTAAGGTTTCTTCGGGGTTGTTGGTTTGTGAGAGGGTGGCAAAGGGGAATAGTCCTTGGTATTGCTGAAATATTTCTGTGGGCTGCTCCCAAATTCTGATTACGTTAAATTGATGGCTTAGTCCGCCAAGGTTAAATGTGGTTTTGTAAACAAGGTTTGATTCGCTGGGTGTGAGGTAAATCACGACTTGATAGATTTCCCTGTCTGGAAATTGACGATGCAATCTCAACAGGTAATCGGTCATGCGGAAGGGAATGTTTTTGTTGGGGTCGGTTTGGAACTCTATGTGGAGGATCATTCTTAATGATTTCAGGAATATAACTGAATCAGCCCGAATTGGTTCGACTGAGAGTTCGGATGGTTCGAGTTTTGTGAATGCAATCGCTTCTCCTAATAGCCAACTGGCAAAGTCGGTGGGGAAGGTTTCTGCTAAGAATTTACAAATGTTGTCGATCATTGCGGGATTTTATCATCTCAAGGGTGATTGAGAACGACTCAATCTATAGCTCAAAAGATCGCTCACAAGTTTGAGAAAATCGCTTGCTTGTTTGGATGGAGATCTCTGGGATAATAGAATAGGTTCTAAATAGATTTATTTGGTGCGTTTCATTTCATGAACGCACCCTACGCTAATATTTTGGTGTCCACCTAATCCCTAAATAAAAGGCGGTGCAAAGCACCGTCTTTCAGTTTAAGCCCAAAATAAAGATTAGAAAACTTCTATTCTAGGTCGCACTCCTCATTTTGGTTCTGCCAGTTATTTGAGTTGTTTTGTGACGATTTCCCAGTCTATTTCCTTATATATTTGTAATATCTGGCTAACTACTTCTTCATCTAATACTAGCCAAGCTAAAACTGCTGCATCAAAACTAACATTCGATTGATTATAATATTCTATTTCCTCGATAATTTTTGCTGTCTGTCTTAATGTTTCTTGTTTGTCGGGAGTATTAGATAAGACAGCTAATGGTGTTAGTACATGGCTTGTTAAGAACAAATCTGTTGGCTGCTCCCATAACCGAATTACCTCGAAATCATGTTTTATATTAGATGCCTCATAGCTGGTTAGGTGTACTAATGGAGAGTTAGTTGGTTTCAAATAAATGACAACTTGCCTTATGTTTTTATCAGGAAATTGAGTGGAAAGCCGTAAATAATCATTAAAGAATTGAATGGGAATATTTGGATCAAGACGGGTTTTTACCTCAATTTGAAGAATTGTATCTTCCGTCTTTAAAATTAGTAAATCAAGCTTAGTTGCTGCTGCCCATGTTTCTTCTGAATCAGCGCAAGTAAGGGCTTGGGAGCTTCCTAAAAGCCAATTAGCAAACTCTACAGGATGATTCGTTACAAGCCTTGTGACTGTGAAGTCAGACGATACTCCACGGGATAATAAAGGAGAGAATCTGGGTTGAAACATTTCGTCGGGATAAGTGTATTTACTCATAACGCCAGTAAATGGCAGATTTTTCAAAGCAATATCTTTAATAAATGTATAGAAACTTCTGCCCACTATTTCTATCTCTCCACCTTCGCACTCAAAGCACTCTAAATTGGTCATGTAGATATCATAATTAGAATCGGTGCAGTTTTCAGTAGCCAAGTTCCATAGAAAGACTTCGCTATTACCAGTACTGCCAAAAAACAAAGCATTTTTAAGTAATTTAGTAATTTGCACAGCTTTGTCAACAGGAAAATCTGAAAGCTTTTTTAAGTTTTCCAAGTACTCAAATATTTCTGATCTCAAAATGGGAGATCTTTCAATCTCAGGAGGACAATCTATTCTAATCTCATTACCAAAAAATCCCGAACCAAATACTTGACAGAATTCTTTGTATTCCTTTGGGAAAGACATATTATTATCTTTCTCAAATTCTTGTAAGTCTTCTAAACTCATCACGTTTAGAACGCCTTCAAATTGAATGCTTTTCAAAAGTTCGTACCACTTTTCCATTCTACATACCCAATCAATCTAAATATCTAGCACGATTATACTGCAACCCACTCCTAGCATCCAACTCTTGCATCATATAGCAATAGCTAAATATCCAAAGCAGTAGAGAAGTGTTACACAACACTTCTCTACTGCTTTGGGTTTAAGCAAAAAACTCTACATATCTAACGTTCCCAGCGAAATTTGCGATCGCTTTCTTGGATAGCCAGATTGTTAATACTAGCAAAGCGCCGCATCATCAAACCATTTTCGGCAAACTCCCAATTTTCATTGCCATAGGCACGATACCAAGAGCCAGATTCATCATGATATTCATACTCAAATCGCACCGCAATCCGATTATCCATAAAGCACCAGAGTTCTTTTCTCAATCGATAATCAAGTTCTTTCTCCCATTTACGCTTGAGGAATTCTCTAATCTCATCGCGTCCATTTACAAATTCATTGCGATTGCGCCATTCGGAGTCTTCGGTATAGGCAAGGGCAACGCGATCGGGATTGCGAGTATTCCAAGCATCTTCGGCAGCTTGGATTTTGGCTTTAGCAGTTTCTAGGGTAAATGGTGGCAGTGGTGGTTTAGTTTCCATGATGTTTAAGATTTAGGTAATAGTTAATTAGAGGCGTTAATTAGAGGCGATCGCAGTTTCAATGAAGTTTTGCCAAGTAGCGTTGGGTTCCCAGACGGTTGTCATGGTCGCACGAGCCTCTGACATAGGGACTCCTAGCTTCAAGTAACGATAGAGATACATAAACGCTGATACGCGCATATTCATCGCACAATGGACAAAAATTGGTTGGTCTTTATAATTTTCCATTACATCGCAAAACTGGTTAAAGTCTGCCATTGTAGGATTATCCCAAACCACGGGGATGTTGATATAATCCATTCCCAAATTAGTTGCGATCGCCTGTTCCTCTGGCAGAGCATTGGACGCAGTTGGCGGTGCTAAATTGAGAATAGTCTTATAGCCAGCTTGACTAATTAATTCCAGCTCTGCGGCAGTTGGTTGACCGCTTGTGGCTAACTTGGTCGAGATATATCGATAGTTCAGAATATCTTCGATCCCTTTTTTAGGACTAAGACGCGATCGCATTATCTGCCATGTCGAGCGACCATATAGAACAATGTTAGAAAAAATACTTTGGGTCTTCATATTTTTAAAAGCAGTGACAAGCATAGAAAATAGATTAGCTCAGATGTCCAACTTTGACGTAAATCAGACAACCTGAATTGCTAAACGGAGTATGCCGACTACCACTAGGATTCCGCAACCAAGTACCCTTGGGATAAGCGCCAAACTCATCCTCAAAGACTCCATCAACGACAAAGATTTCTTCGCCGCCTAAATGCATATGAGGCTGGAATTGAGTACCCGCATCCCATTTAACTAGAGCGACATTTTCGGTTCCATAGCTATGCAGGGGCATTACTTGTAATCCCTTGACTAAGCCATTAGCCCAAGGCGTTTGCTTCGTAGCGATCGCAACTCGTTGTTGGTCATCAGGATGCATTTGCCAAAGCTTAACTAAAATCGTGCAACCCTCTTTGCTAAAAGGCGTATGGGTTGACCCAACAGGATTCCGAATATAAGTTCCCGTAGGATAATCACCATACTCATCGGAGAAAATGCCTTCTAAGACCAAAAACTCTTCGCCGCCGCCGTGGGTATGCGCGGAGAAATGACTGTTTGGAGCATAGCGCACGACTGATGTTGCTCTAGCCACTTCTTCGCCATCCCGTTCGAGCATTTGGCGCTGGACACCAACCATAGGAGAATCCACCCAATCAAGGGATTCACTCTCAATGACAACGCGCTGACTCAAATCTGCATGAAGTTTCATAATTATGAGTTTTTAGTCTCGGCTAGAAGTTGCTCTAATTCACTAATTCTAACTTGCATTGCTTCTACCTCTGCTTGTGAATAGCGAATAGGAATATGTTGCGGACAGTTCCAATCACAGCCTTCGATTTCAAAGACGATCGCACGTTCTACAGTAGCTGCATAGTCAGCATCTTGGACTTGAGCAAGGATTACAGGATCATCTTCCACAATCCTTGCACGACCGAGGATTTTCAAACGGCGGCGGTTCCGATAATCCATTAAAAACAGAAATGTTTTATCATTTTCCGAAAGGTTGCCTACAGAGATATACTGCACATTGCCACGATAATCAGCAAAGCCCAAAGTCTTCTCATCAAGAACCTTTAAAAATCCTGCCTTACCGCCACGAAACTGAATATATGGATAGCCATTGGAAGTAACAGTACCGAGATAAAATCCTTCCATACTCGCGATAAACTGAGCGATATCGGGAGTAACCGTATTATTGTCAGCACCTTTCTCCACAAAGCGCTCGTAGTTCTCACGGGAACCCATTTTTTCTTGCATTGCTTTCACTGCTGGAGTGAATGCGATCGTGCCAAATTGTCTGGGCATAGGTTTAAGCTCCTAACATTGGTACATAGCCATCAAGTTTCTGAAATCGCTCCATCCAACTCAAAACATGAGAGTAAGCATCAAGTTCAATTTTGCCATCCTTGGCTAATGAAATATAGGGATAGATAGCAACATCGGCAATGGTAGGGCGATCGCACTCTAACCAAGTTCTAGTACTCAAATGTTGGTCAAGTTGCTTGAGAATGAAATGAGATTTTTCAGTGGCGCTTTCAATATTGATCTTCGTGCCTGCTCCAAATAGATAGAATAGTCTTGAGTTCCCTAGTCCTTGACGTACTTCACCTGCAGCCGTTGACAACCAACGAACTACTTGCGCCATTGGTAATGCATCAGTAGGTAGCCATTGTTCGTCGCTATACTTTCTCGCTAAATAAACCAAAATCGCTTGAGAATCAGCAATTTGAGTCTCATCATCGACTAGTAAAGGAACTTGACCAAAAGGATTCTTTGCCAAATACTCTGGTGATTTATGTTCGCCTTTCATTAGATCGACCCTGACCCATTCATACTCAAGATTGAGCAATGACAACATCAAACATACTTTGTAGCTGTTCCCAGAGATTTCGTGACCATATAGCTTAATCATTAATTTGCCTATTTTTTTGGTGAGGAGCAAAGTTAAATTTACTGTACCGTCCGCTCGGTATATTGATACTGTACTGTTCGGTCGGTATAATGTCAATAAAGACTTTGCTATAAAATAAAAACCAATTTTTGGTGGCGCGGCAAAGACGCGCCACCAAAAATTGGTTCCTAAATTGCAGAACTATAAGTAAATATTGCTATATCCCAAGAGGATTGATGGCGCTTCGCGCCATCAATCCTCTGATAAAAATCTATGTCTAGACAAACCCATGTACCAACTTTGCTCAAGCTGTTTCGTCAGTTTGGTTATGAGGGTGTAACCCTTTCCAAAATTTCACAAGAGACGGGCTTGGGGAAAGCTAGTCTCTATCACCATTTCCCTAGAGGCAAGGCAGAAATGGCGGAGACAGCTCTTACGCATGTCAACAATTGGCTAGAGACGAGCATTTTGGAAATCCTCGATCGTCCCGAACCACCGATCGCTAAATTTAAGTCCATGAGTGAGGAAGTGGGCAAATTTTTTAATGAGGGACAAAATTCTTGCCTCTGGGCAGTTTTGGTGATGCAGCAGTCGAGTGATGATTTGTTTCACGCAGAGATTCGTGGTGCTTTTTCGCTATGGATTGAGGCGATCACAAAGGTTCTAGTCACCGCAGGATTAGATGAAAAATTGGCAAAGGAGCGCGGCGAAGATGCGATGATTTGTATGCAAGGAGCTTTGATTTTGTCGCATGGTTTGAGAGATTTCGCCCCGTTTCAGCGAGTCCTTGAACAGTTACCACAACAACTCTGTCGAGATATTTAAATATTGGGCTGAGCGAAGTAATCAAAATCCCATAAGGGTTTTGCAATTTTTTAGCGGATTTTCAACCGATGGTGATTAGGATAACTAGAACGCAAGGCGCTATATTGGAGTTATAGAAAAGCGATCGCCTTTTAAATAAATTTCTGGCAAATTTCTGGGCAAATGACTAGGATTAAACAAGTAACCCGTCTGCAAGCACAAATTAATCAAACAATTCAAGCTAATCAGCAAGAGGCGATGGAACCTTGTGTTGTCGCAGCTTTTTATCATTTTACGGAATTGCCAGATTATGAATCATTGCGGAATCCTATTAAAGAATTTTGTGACGCTCATCAACTCAAAGGCACGATCCTGCTTGCCAAAGAAGGCATTAACTCCACGATCGCAGGTAGTCGTGATGCGATCGATGCTGTACTAGAATATTTACGGAAAGATCCTCGCCTTCAGAACTTAGAGCATAAGGAGTCCTATTGCCAAGGAGTTCCATTTCAAAAGATGAAAGTACGACTCAAAAAAGAGATCGTCACTTTGGGCGTTCCCGACATCGATCCTCGGTATCGTGTCGGTACTTATGTGGAGCCAAAAGATTGGAATGAATTGATTGCTGATCCTGACGTGATCGTCATTGATACGCGCAATACTTACGAAGTAGAATTTGGCACATTTAAAGGAGCTATTAATCCAAATCTAGAGACCTTTGGGGAATTCCCTCAATATGTGCAAGAGCAACTAAATCCAGAGAAGCATCAAAAGGTTGCTATGTTCTGTACAGGCGGGATTCGTTGTGAAAAGGCTAGTGCCTATATGCTTTCTCAAGGCTTTAGTGAGGTATATCATCTCAAAGGAGGCATTCTTAAATATATCGAAGAAGTTCCGCCCGAAGAAAGTGTTTGGGAAGGTGAATGTTTTGTCTTTGACGATCGCGTCAGTATTGATCGAATTTAATGGATAAGCTTTCACTTTTTCCCACCGAAGACGGATCAATCACCTTTTGGTCAGAAACATTTCAAGAAACATTCCATAGCTCCCACGGTGCAAAACACGAAGCCGAAGCTAAATTTGTCATACCCGCCAAAATCGCCGAAAAAGCCAGCACCCAAACTCAACTCAATATCCTTGATGTTTGCTATGGCTTGGGCTACAATACCGCCGCCGCGATCGCCTGTGTATCAGAATTACCAGATCGCACCGCCAACCTCCACATTATCGCCCTCGAAAACAACCTTGAAGTCCCACAAAAAGCGATCGCATCAGGATTAGTAGATATCTGGCAACCTGCGATCGCCCAAATCTTAAAAATCGCCGCCGCAACTCAAACCGTAACCACCGAGAATTTATCTTTACAACTACTAATCGGTGACGCAAGGCAAACCATTAGCCAAGTCCCAACCAAATGGGCAGATGCCATCTTTCTCGATCCCTTCTCACCGCCCCATTGTCCCCAACTCTGGACAGTAGAATTTATCCAGCTTTTAGCCAACAGCCTTAAATCTGACGGCTATCTTGTTACTTACTCCTCGTCCGCCGCTGTCCGCGCCGCCATGCTTATGGCAGGATTGCAAATTGGTGCGATCGCTCCTATCGGACGCAAATCCCCCAGTACCATTGCCGCATTTGCGCCCATTGCTTTGCCGACAATCTCAGAAACCGAATCGGCTTTTCTGAAAACTCGTGCGGCGATTCCATATCGCGATCGGAATTTGCAAAGCGCAGCCTCAGAAATTATCGCCATCCGTCAAGCCGAACAGAATAATAGTAGGCTTCCTGCAAGCTCTAGTTTACGCAAAAAGCCTCTATAACTAATTAATCGCTGCTCACCCAATAAATAGAAACTATAAAGCCAAGAATTTATGGGGCGGAGTGAAGCCACGCACAACCAATTCTTGGCGTAGAGGGCAGTAGCCATTAAATGCTATTAAAATGAACGAGTTCAAAACAACTACTAAATAGCTTGAACAAATTTATTTAGTAATTCCTTTCCAAACTCATATTTTATAGAAAGCTCTAAAGCATATTCTTCCGAGAAGCCTTGACTTTCCAATCTTTCTTGAAGTGTTACCACATCAAGGTCAGAGTTTTCTGAATGAGATTGAATAATAAAATCTAGAAACCTGTCGCGATCAAGAACAGGATGGAGATGAGTTTTATTTGCATTATTAACAAATGCAGTAAACGTTTTTTCAAGTTCTGGACTCATTTCAGCGTAGTTTTTCATTTTTCCCCCTTGAATTTAGATTTTTTCTAAAAATCTGAAAAAATTATAGCAAAATTATTAGTTAAATAGCAATAAGCGAGTGTTATGTTTATCTTTTTTTGTGGCTTGAGGTATTACAGAGTTCTACACTAAGACAATTAGAAAGTGAAAACTATCTGAGTTACTGCTACTTTGAGTAATTCAACATAATCTATAGAAGTAATTTGACAATTTGACAAAAAATTATAGACATTAAGTCATTCATGCTTTAACATAGATGATCGCGACTTTTTTGGCATTCCTCATGAACGCTTCTGAAATCATCCGCTCAATTGAAGCGGAATATATCAAAACAGATCTCCCCACAATTTATGTAGGAGATACTGTCAAGGTTGGAGTTAGGATTAAAGAGGGCGGCAAAGAACGTACTCAGCCATACGAAGGCGTGATCATTGCGAGACGTGGTTCTAGCGTTAACACTGTTATTACCGTCCGTCGAGTATTTCAAGGAATTGGAGTAGAGCGAGCCTTCTTGCTACATTCTCCTCAAATTGAAAGCATCAAAGTGATTCGTCGTGGTAAAGTTCGTCGTGCTAAGCTCTACTACTTACGTGACCTAGTTGGTAAAGCAACTCGTCTTAAACAACGATTTGATCGACCACTATAGATCCATCTACAGTTATACTAAGTATCAAATACTATTTTTTTATAGCAACTGATACAGTAGATATAACTGGTTGCGTATCGAAATCGTGTTTTCATTACGTGCGTCCTTAGTTCAGTTGGTAGAACGCAGGTCTCCAAAACCTGATGTCGGAGGTTCGAGTCCTCCAGGGCGCGCTTCACCATTTTAGAGAATTGCACTTAAACGTATCGTATTTACAAAGATTGCAAAGGAATCGCAAGAGTTGCCGCTATGACGAAAAACGACCTAAAAGAGCAACCAAAAGAAGCATCCAAAGTTGAATCAGATGCAAAATCTGAGCCAACTGGGGTAGCTAAACTTTTTGTAGAATCCAAAGCCGAATTCGGCAAGATCGTTTGGCCCACGCGCCAACAGCTCATTAGTGAGTCTGCATCCGTTCTTTTGATGATCGTTGCAGTCGCAACCTTTGTTTATCTAATTGATGCTTTGTTTAAGGCGATCGCATTGCAGGTGTTTCAATAATGTTTACCGAGGATATCGACCACTCATCTAGTAGCCAAGAAGATGAAGACATACTATTTAACTGGTATGCCGTTCAAATTGCTTCGGGCTGCGAAAAAAAGGTTAAGTCGAGCCTAGAGCAACGCATCAAGACCCTTGATGTCGAAGATAGGATCAAGCAAATTGAAATTCCACAGACACCGACCGTCAAACTGAGAAAGGATGGCAGTCGAGCAACCTCTGAGGAAAAGATTTTCCCTGGTTATGTTCTGATTCAGATCAAAACTGTCAGAAATGAAATCGGACAGCTAGAAGTTGATGATGATGCATGGCTTGCTGTCAAAAGCACTCCCCATGTAATTAACTTTGTCGGCACAGAACAAAAACGTCACTACGGTCGCGGTCGAGGACATGTTAAACCTCGTCCTCTCACCGAGAAAGAGGTTGAAAGAATTTTCCGTGTCACCGTCGAACAAGAGCCAGTTCTCAAAATCAACATGGCTCAAGGCGACAAAATCAAAGTGCTTAATGGACCTTTCAAAGACTTTGAAGGCGAAGTGGTGGAAGTTAGCCCAGAACGGAGCAAACTTAAAGCCCTGCTTTCAATCTTTGGTAGAGACACACCTGTAGAACTAGAGTTCACTCAGGTACAAAAGCAAAACTAATTCACTCAAACGCAGGTTTGTAGTTTCTTAAACGGCTAAAATTAACGGCTAAAATTAATGGCTAAGAAAGTTACAGCAATTATCAAGTTGGCACTTAATGCTGGTAAGGCTAGCCCAACTCCACCAGTTGGCCCTGCTCTAGGTCAGCATGGTGTCAACATCATGATGTTTTGTAAGGAATATAACGCCCGTACTGCTGATCAAGCAGGCATGGTCATTCCTGTAGAAATATCTGTGTATGAAGACCGAAGCTTTACCTTCGTTCTCAAAACACCACCAGCATCAGTTTTAATTCAAAAAGCAGCTGGCATCTCCTCTGGTTCAGCTGAGCCAAACCGTAAAAAGGTAGGTTCTATCTCCAGAGATCAACTTCGTCAAATCGCTGAAACCAAAATGCCTGATATCAACGCAAATGATATCGATGCAGCGATGAAGATTATTGAAGGCACTGCAAAGAACATGGGCGTTACTATTAGCTCTTAGTTTCTCGGCTTGTCAATTTTCAATATCTATAAAATTCAAACAAAAATTTTAGTTGGGGGAGGGAATTAATTTTTCCGATCGCACCCCGTAGGAGTAATCATGGCAAAGAAAATCTCAAAGCGTCTTAAGGAAGCTTTAAGCAAGGTTGAAGATAGACCTTACGCACCGATCAATGCATTGGAGCTAGTCAAAGTAACTGCGACAGCTAAGTTCCCTGAGTCAGTAGAAGCACACGTCAGACTAGGTATCGATCCGAAGTACGCTGATCAACAATTGCGGACAACGGTAACTTTACCAAAAGGAACGGGACAAACAATTCGTGTAGCAGTTATTGCTCGTGGTGAAAAAGTTGCCGAAGCAACCGCCGCAGGTGCAGACATCGCTGGTTCTGAGGAGCTAATCGATGAAATCAGCAAGGGAAGAATGGATTTTGATTTGCTGATTTCAACACCTGACATGATGCCTCAGGTGGCTAAGCTTGGTAAATTGCTTGGACCAAGAGGATTGATGCCTTCACCTAAAGGTGGTACGGTAACTACTGATTTAGGTGGCGCAATCAACGAATTCAAAGCTGGTAAGCTAGAATTCCGTGCCGATCGCACAGGGATCGTCCATATCCAATTTGGCAAGGCTGCCTTCCCTGCTGAAGACTTGCTAATCAACCTCAAAGCTTTGCAAGAAACGATCGATCGCAATCGTCCTTCGGGCGCAAAGGGTAGATACTGGAGATCGCTGTATGTATCTGCAACTATGGGGCCTGCGATCGAAGTTGATGTCACCGCTCTGCGTGATCTCAAGTTCGGAGATGCGTAATTTAAGCCTTTCAAAGTCATTTAAATTCAGAATGTTCACCTAAAGCGAACATTCTGAAAGAAGAAGTAAAAGCTAAGTCTAATTGTTGTAATAAGCCTAGAAAGAAATTTCGACAACTGAATATCTCCATAGACAGCAGGTGCTCATGGCTCAATTTCCTGCCGAGGTGTTTTAAGAAAGATTCTGGAAAGAATACTTTTTTAGCCTCGGTCTGCGAAAAGACGAGGCTTTTTTAATGACTTTAAAGATCTACACAGCTAATTTGATAGCGCAAAGCGCAATTTAATTAGCTCCAAACACAAGGAGGTGAGAACCATATGGGTAAGACCCTAGACCAAAAGAAATTTCTAGTCGGAGAAATGACCAAAGAGTTTGAAGGAACTCAGATGGTCATGGTAATCGATTACTCAACTTTATCAGTTGCCGAGATTACTAAGCTCCGCCGCTCACTCCGTCCTACGGGTACGGTGTGCAGAACTACCAAAAACACTTTGCTCAAGCAAGCAATTTCTGAAACTCCTGAATGGAAACCTCTTGAAGGTTTCCTCGTTGGACCTTCTGCTTGTCTGTTTGTCAAAGATGACATCGGTGGTGCTGTTAAGGCATACCAAGCATTCCAAAAGGAATCTAAGAAAACCGAACTTCGTGGCGGAGTCTTAGAAGGTCGCGCTTTGACTGCAAAAGACTTGCAGGCGATCGCAGATCTACCTTCAAAGGAAGTACTTATCGCGCAAATCGCTGGTGCTATCAATTCAGTTACCGCCAAGATCGCGATCGGCATCAAAGAGGTTCCTCAATCTCTGGGCAGAGCTATCAAAGCTGTTTCCGAAAAAGAAGCTGCTTAGAAGGATTGGTAATTACGAATTACGAATTACGAATTACCGTTCACCAATTACTAACCTAATCTAATTAACTAAAGAGAAAAATTATGTCTGCAAAAATCGATAGCATTATTGAAGAACTAAAGTCTTTGAGCCTTCTTGAAGCTTCTGAATTGGTCAAAGCGATCGAAGAAACCTTCGGCGTTTCGGCTGCTGCTCCTGTTGGTGGCATGATGATGGCTGCTCCTGGTGCTGCTGCTGCTGCTGAAGTAGAAGAAGAGAAGACTGCTTTTGACTTGGTACTTGATGAAGTTCCTGCTGACAAGAAGATTGCCGTCCTGAAGATCGTTCGCGAAATCACAGGCTTAGGCTTGAAAGATGCTAAGGATATGGTTGAGTCTGCACCTAAGACCATCAAAGAAGCTATGCCTAAAGCTGATGCTGAAGCTGCTAAGAAGCAAATCGAAGAAGCTGGTGGTAAGGTTTCCATCAAGTAATTGTTGGCAACATTTAGCTTGCTTGAATGTTCTGCTTTGCAGAACATTCAAAAACAATAAAGGCACGCATTGCGTGCCTTTATTATTAAGATTGTGAGGCGCTTTGCGCATCATAATTACTTTGTATAAGAACTTTTATATTATGAACGATCCCCTTTCAGAATTATTTGCGGTAATTGTCGATCGCCGTGAGCATCCCCAAGAAAGTTCTTATACCTGCAAATTATTTGCTGGTGGCGACAACAAGATTTTAAAAAAAATTGGCGAAGAGTCTGCTGAAGTGGTGATGGCTTGTAAAGATGATGATCCAGATGCGATCGCCTCAGAAGTAGCAGATTTGTTTTATCACACGTTAGTGGCGATCGCACATCACCATGTTGATCTGCAATTGGTATACGACAAACTTGCGCAACGACGCTAAAAGTCAAAACTTAAGGTTGTGCTTGTCACAACCTTAAGTTTTTAGTACGCAATACTTAATTAATGCAGTAAGATTACCTATGAATTGATCAAAGGGTAGATAGCTGTGGCATCGAATAGTGTAGAGCGTTCTCAGTCTCTTACAGGCAGTATTTTAAAAGGCACTCTCAAAGCTGTTGGTGGCACGCTGCTGGGCATTATCATGATTGGTGGTGCGGCAGTAGCTGGTGGTCTGGTTGGCTTAGCGCTCAGTTTTCGCGATCTGCCCGATGTGAGAGTACTTAAAGGTTATGTACCCGTCGAAACCACCTATATTTACGACATTAACGGTGGACTAATTGCCCGTTTACATGGTGATGTCAACCGCGAAGTTGTTACCCTTGATCGCATTTCGCCACATCTTAAGCGATCGGTGCTTGCGATGGAAGATGCTTACTTCTATACCCACAAGGGTATTGATCCCAGTGGTATTGGACGCGCTATTTTAGCTAACTTTAATGCAGGTGGAACTGTTGAAGGGGGATCGACCTTAACGCAACAATTAGTTAAAAACTTGTTTCTGTCCAACGAACGTAGTCTTAATCGCAAAGTTGCTGAAGCAGTTTTGGCAATGCGTGTTGAGCAGGTATTTACTAAGGAGCAAATCCTTGAGATGTACCTCAACCAAGTATTTTGGGGAAAAAATACGAATGGAGCTGAAACCGCTTCACAAAATTATTTTGGTAAATCTGCTGCTGATTTGACCCTTGGAGAGGCTGCTATGTTAGCAGGTACGATTCAAGCGCCTTCAGTATTCAATCCAGTGGATAACTATAGTGAATCTAAGAAGCGTCAGGGGCTAGTGCTTGATCGACTTCTAGAGCTTGGATGGGCAACTCAATCCGAAGTCAAAGCTGCTAAGGCTCAGAAAATAACTATTCGCAAGCAAGGGATCTCTTACGAAGCAAGCCGTGTTCCTTATGTGTCGCAGGCTGTAACGGCTGAGCTAGAAGAAAAATTTGGTCGTGATGTCGTTCTCCAAGGTGGATTGCGTGTCCAGACGACTATTGACTTAAAGATGCAGCGTATAGCTGAAGAAGTTGCTGCCGAAGGACACAAGGATTTAGTCGATCGCGGAGCCTATGCAGATCAATTATCTTTAGTGGCTGTCGATCCGCGTACTGGATTTGTAAAAGCTTTGGTAGGCGGTGTTGGCGACTTTGACAAAAATCAGTATAACCGTGCCGTTCTTGCAAGACGACAGCTGGGTTCTTCGTTTAAACCTTTTGTCTATTATCTTGCCTTTGCTTCAGGTAACTACACTCCTGACTCAACGATTGATGATAGTCCAATGACGATTCCTGATGGCGATGAACCATACGCACCGCGTAACTATGACAATAAATTCTCAGGGCCAATTAGCATTCGTCAGGCGATCGCAGTTTCTCGAAATATTCCTGCAATTAAGTTAGGTCTAGAATTTGGCAACGAAAATGTAGTTGCGCTCTGTCGAAAATTGGGAATCAACAGTCCAATACTCCCTGTTGTTTCTTTACCGCTTGGTGCTGCTGATGTTACGCCGATGGAGGTGGCTGGAGCCTATGCTGTATTTGCCAGTGGTGGTTACAAATCCAAAACTACGTTGATTGCGCGGGTAACCGATCGCAATGGCAATCTAGTACTGGACAATACACCAAAACCTGAATTAATTCTCGATCCGATCGCAGTTTCTTATTTAACTGATGCCTTGCGTGGAGTCGTTACCAACGGTACGGCAACCGAAGCGCAAATGAGTGACGGGCGACCTGTAGCGGGTAAGACGGGTACAACTTCAGATTTTCGCGATGCTTGGTTTGTCGGTTATGTACCGCAGCTATCAGTAGCTATTTGGATTGGTAATGATGATTATTCACCGATGGCAAATGGTGTGACTGGCGGTGTGTATGTGGTTCCAATTTGGCGTAAGTTTATGGAAAGGGCGCTAGCTGGACAACCGATCGAGCAATTCCCTGTGCCAAGTGAAATCCAAGAGAAAGAAAGTGGCAAAAAGAAAAACTAAATAAATCAGGCGAGCGGCGTAAAGAGCCGCTCGCCTGATTTAAATTTTGTGATTAATTTATGTTGCAACAAGTTTTGTTTATTTTGCGATTATTTGTTTATTCAACGATCGCGTCGGCAGTAATTAAATATGCTGCGCCCACTTGGGGCTTATTGGCAAATAATTTAACAGTCGATGTAATGAATGCGATCGCGATATATGCCATTACTTTACCTGTTGGTTTGTTTGCTTTTGTACTATGGCTTAAGCGCTAATTCATAGCAATTCCATACCAAATCCCAGAAGAGGAAAGGCGGCGATTTGCACCGCCTTTCCTCTTCTGGGATTAAATAAGCTTTGCAAAATTTTTGCTCATTACAAAACAATTACGTCCGTCAGGTAAGGTCTCATATCTGATGTCATCAGCAACTGTCTTTGCGATCATTAAGCCTCGCCCACCTGTGGGAATATCATCAATACTTTCAAACTCTTGACTCTTTTGCGCTTCTAAAGCAGCCCGATCAATTTCTGCTTGCAGATCAAAAGGTTCACCAAAGTCCCAAATCCTCATTTCTAGCAAGTATTCGATCTCATTGATTGTAATCTCAATATCGATGGGCGTTTCTTCAGAAAGGCCTTCATGCGCATAAGATACTACATTGGTAAATACCTCAACCAGCACAAGATTGCACTGCATCCAAGTTGGTTTTGGTAATAAATTTTGAAATTGCTGAAACCACCCTTGCAATTTAGCAAGAGCATAAATATCACTGTTAACTTGAATGTGGTATTTCTCTAACACTGATGACTTAATCTGACTGACTTTCTAAAATAATCTGACATTTTGACATTTTTAGGTTGAAATCCAACTACTGACGGTTATACCAGCGCATTAAGACACCTGCAAGTTTTTCAGAGTCATGACATACGGTTCCGTTGGGTTTCTCTCGCATGATATTGGCAATCAAAACAGGACAGCCTATAGCAGCGAGACTATCACGATCTAGAACCGTAAAATGTGACCCAGAGGAGGCATAGTGTTGTAGGGATCGCTCAGAAGGTGGATGCTTCTGAACTAGAACTACATCAAACAATCGCACACCTGCTAGCTCATCTAAAACTCTTACATAGTTAGATACAGCATAGCCGTCAGTTTCACCTACCTGACTCATGATATTACAAAGATAGATCGATGGCACGTTGCGATCAATTAATGCTTGAAGTATTTCAGGTACAAGCAGGTTAGGAATAATACTGGTATATAAGCTGCCAGGTCCAATTATGATCAGATCTGCTTCGTTGATATCTTCGATCGCTTGAGGTAATCCCTTGGGATTATCTGGATTACAACCAATATGTTTAATCTTGCCTTTAGCTTCAGGAATATTCGACTCTCCCTCCACATAGCGTCCGTCTTCAAATTCTGCCCATAGCACCATGTGATCAAGAGTTGCGGGCAGAACACGCCCACGCACAGCCAAGACTTGTGAACTAGCTGCGATCGCCTTTTCCAGATCACCTGTTACTTCACTCATCGCGGTAAGAAATAAATTACCAAAACTATGACCAGATAATCCTTCCCCAGTTTTAAAACGATATTGAAATAGTTCGGTTACTAACTTTTCTTCATCAGCAAGGGCAGCAAGACAATTACGAATATCACCTGGAGGCAATACACCATGCTCGCGGCGTAACCTTCCAGAGGAGCCACCATCATCGGCAACGGTGACGATCGCAGTAATGTTGGCGCTATATTGCTTGAGTCCACGCAATAAGTTTGACAAACCAGTACCACCACCCACAGTAACAATTTTGGGACCACGATTGAGTTTGCGATGGGAGACTAGCAACTCTAATAGTTCTTTGTCTTGATTGGGCATCAAAACTTGCGTGATCGAGCCAAGCGCTCGTTTTTGTCCTAACCACAATAGTCCGATGCCAATTGCAAAGGCGATTGGACCACTCATATTGCGTGGCAAGATGGCAACCAAGGTGTCGATCGCGTTACCAATCAAGCGGGATAAAAATAAGATCGGGGTTAGTCTAGCGGAGATGGCAATCCCTAAAACGATTAGCACAATACCAACGATGCTAACTAGTAGCCATCGCTTTACAAATAATCCTGGTAAAAACCACTGAAACCCTCTCAGCCACTTTTTTTTCTTAAAGGCTGGACGATATCGATTTGCTGGTGGCTTTTTTGAGGGCTTCATTTAGCATCCTGTAATATGTACCAGCACTTCGCGGGTATGACCCAAATTGCGATGTTCCCAGACAAAGATTCCTTGCCAAGTGCCGAGGGCAAGTTTACCATTAGCGATCGGGATCGTTTCTGATGTTTTAGTTAGCGTACTGCGAATATGCGATGGCATATCATCAACACCTTCAGAAATATGTCGATATTGACTCGCGTCTTCGGGAATCAGTTTTGTGAAAAATGTTTCTAGATCTGCCAACACATCAGGATCAGCATTTTCTTGAATAATTAGACTTGCTGATGTATGGCGCAAAAACACGTTACATAACCCCATCTTTATCCCTGATTGAGCTAAGGCTGCTTCCACTAGGCGGGTGATATTGTGTAGTTTTTTCCCATTGGTACGTAACGCAATGGTTTGCTGCACCATTATTGGCTGCACCATTATTTGTAGGGTTTGTTGTTGATTGGTCATTATAAGGACTCTGTGATTTAATAAGGAGCCAATTTTTTGGTAGCTCGGCAAAGCCCCATCACAAAAAATTGACTCTTTATTTTACTGCTATTCCCTAATGTTGATAGTGATTGCCATGGAGAACTGCGTTGGGGAAACATTTTCGTAGCTCATCATTTTGGAACTTATCGACAAAGCGACTGTTGATGATAATAACAAAGCGTTCAAATGGTGTACCTGAAAATTGCTGTGCAATTCTATCTACATTGTGAAACAATCTGTCGTCACATAAATGCAGGATGTCTCCCGAATTCAAAACAACGGTGGCAATTGGCTGCGTACCTTCTTTATCATTGTAAAGATAATTAGTTGCTCCACATACGTTTTCGCGAGAAAGTAAAACAATACTCAGTGCTGTGCATCCGTCGGCATGAATACCCTGCCCTTGCAAGGGATCAATGTGTCCATGCCCTCTAACCCCCGTGATCTGCATCAGAATCGGCTCTCCTACTCCTATTCCCCAAAGCTTCGCCCAATCGGCAACAAATGATTGCACATCCTCTCGATCAATGAAAGCTCGCTCTAGAGGCTGGTAGTAGCGATTCTTGTTTGCCATTGTACTAGCGTCGTTGTATTTACCACTCTGCGCCATAGCACATTCACCCATATCTTGGACGCTACCATCGCTTAGTATGTGCAACCAAGACATTCGTTTAAATCGAGACTCTACATATGGATCTGGGGGGAGATCCCGAAGAAATGATCGCCATGCCGATAGATCCACACTTTGTGAGATATTGCGAATACTCCAATGCTGAGTGTCAAGTTCTTTTTTTACTTCAATTGGGTTGACAAGCGAATCAAACCTAGTAATTGGAGGAAATAGCATCTTTTGTTGCATTGAATTGGTTAATTCTAGTAAAGATTTTTTGGTAAGTTTTACTAGAATTTAGCATAAAAAAAGAAGGAGTAAAGAAAGATATTCATAAATAATACCCATATTCAAAATGGCGTTGCCATAGCACTTTTCACACAAACCAAAACCCGCAAGGTTTCGCCCCTGCGGGGCGAAACCTTGCGGGTTTTGGTATATAAGCTTGCGTCCCACTGAGGCGAAACCTTACGGGTTTTGGTACATAAGCTTGCGCCGCTGTGGGACGCAAGCTACGGGTTTTGGTACACCTTATCTACAGTCAATGAATGCGCTGACTATAGATAAAGCTACTACTGGTGCTGTGACAGCAGATAACACCCGATCGCCTAAAGACACTGGGACAAATCCCGATGCGATCGCCATTTCTTCTTCTCTAGTAGTCCAGCCGCCTTCGCAGCCCGTAGCTATAATTATTTGCCCATTGTTTTCAGCAAAGTCTAATGAATAACTTGAGCTTTGTAGGCTTGTAAGTAAATGCGTCACATGGGGACTAATCACGCAAATATATTTCAAAATTGGTGATGGTACGTTAGCAAGATGCTCACACCAAGAAGTTAATGTTGTTGGATTATTTATTTCAGGCACATAGGTACGCATCGAAAGTTCAGCAGCTTCTTCGGCAATGCGTTGCCAGCGATCGCGTTTTTGATTACCAATTTGATTGTCTGGTTTCAAGACCGTGCGATCGCTATATAGCGGCACAATTTGGCGCACCCCTAACTCCGTAGTTTGCCGAATTACCGATTCGATATTGCTACCTTTGGGCATAGCGATGCCAAGTGTAATCTGGGCTGATAATTCCGAGTTATTTTCTAGTTTGTCAATTATATTGGCAACATTTAGATCTCTTGACAATTGAGCTAACCACCATCCACCTTGGCGATCGAGGGCAATAAATTCAGATTCAGTTTCTAAACGCAATACATTGCATAGGTAATGTCTTTGCTCTGGGGTGAGGGCGATCGCGCTATTAATTTGTAAAACTGGTGAGACTTGGTGTGCTTGTAAGGTCACCCTTTGCAGTCTGCGTTTGTGAGGTTGAGGAAGTAACACAATAAAGTCTGAATCACGGATTATGCGGATTGTTAGATTTCACGGATCTTATGCAAATCAACAAAAATGCGGCGACACTTTTGTTGATTAAAAAACAAACCCTGTAAGGGTTTGTAAAACATAAAATGGCGTAGCCATTTTATGTTTTGAAGTAACTTTATTTTGGGCTAAATAGCCAGCCTTTTTTCCAAAAGAAAAATAACAATCCCCCAGACATCGATAGCATTAGTAGCCAACAGAGAGCATAACCATACGGTAATTTCAATTCGGGCATATTTCCTAATTCAGTATCAAAATTCATGCCATATACACCTGCCACAAAGGTAAGCGGAATAAACACCGTGGAAATCACAGTTAAAAAGCGCATGATCTCGTTGGTGCTATTGCTCAACGATGACAGATAAATATCCATCAAGTTAGCAGCAAGTTCGCGATAGGTCTCAACCATATCCATAACCTGTACAGTGTGGTCATAACAATCACGCAAGAACACCCGTACCTCACGATCAATCAAAGGACTTTCTTCCCGAATTAGCGAATTAATTGCGTCGCGCTGCGGCCAAATTGCACGCCTTAATAACAATAGTTCGCGTTTGATTTTATGGATTTTATCGAGGGTTTGGCGAGTAGGCTTATCCACTACTTCGTCCTGCAAATCTTCGAGACGTTCGCCGTAGTCCTCTAGCACAGGGAAAAATCCATCCACGATCGCATCAATCAGTGCATAGGCAAGGTAATCAGACTTCTGCGATCGAATTACACCACGATTGCGATGAATGCGCTGGCGAATTGGCTCAAATACATCATTTTCAGGTTCCTCTTGGACGGTGAGAATATAGTTTTTGCCTAAGATCAAACTTACCTGCTCATCATAAAAACCCCTACCATCTTCACGGCTAGTCACCATATGCAGGATGATCAACTCCTGATCCTCAAAACTCTCGACCTTAGGACGTTGAGGAATATTGACAATATCTTCAAGCACAAGTGCATGGAGGTTAAACACTTTGCCTAGTCGTTGCAAGACATCTTCAGACCCTAGCCCTTGGACATCTACCCATGAAACTGAGTGGCTATCTAGATAAGGGAAACATTCTTCAGGCGTAGCAAGCTGAACCCCTAGGGCTTCCTCGGCATTGTAATCAATTAAGAAAATATTGGGAATAGTGGCATCTTCATCAATGATTAGCGTTCCAGGTGGGCTGCCTGGTTCGGGTTCATTGAAGTCATAAAACTCTAATTCATCATCATTCTCTTCAGAATCATCTTCGATGGGACTAGGTTTAAATCTGGCAGGGTTATGGAGCATGTTGAGGAGAGTCTGAAATATACTTGTCAGTTTGCCACATTGTTAAGCCTAGTTCGTCTATAAAAACTTAGATGGGATAGGATTTGTTTCTATACGATTTCCTGATCCCGAACCTTACTATTTCTCAAGTCTATGAAATATAAAATAAACCAGAAAGAGATTAATAAAACGCTTAATAAATTTAATTTGCTTTCGATCGCTTCTTTTACTTGTTGTTTAAGTACAGTCTTTACTGGGAATGCGATCGCGGGTGCATTACCTGACAAGATTTTATGGGGCAAGCCCACCTGTGATGTGGGTACTGCGGAAATTTTGCGAAAACATGAACTACGAAAATCGGCTTTAGTCACAAATCCTCGTGATCCAAATGCCCAAGCTCAGTATCAGGCGATTATTCAAAAACACAAATCAGAATTACAAGCCTGTCGCGATCGCAATACACCCCAAACTCAAGCTACTTGGTTGCGGCTATATCCCAATGATGTCAAAGCAGGTGTATTAGAAGATGTTTTCGACAAAATGGCTAATCGTGGCTATAACCAAGTTTTTATCGAAGTTTTTTATGATGGGCGGGTGTTACTGCCTGTTGCCGATAATCCTACGCCTTGGCGATCGGTGATGGAAGAGTCGGTCAAGGCTGGGGAAGTACCTGCGGACTATGATCTGTGGAAACAAGCGATCGAGATCGGCAGAGCAAGGGGCATCAAAGTTTATGGATGGTCATTTGCGATGAATTTCGGCTATGGCTATAGCGAAATTAAGGGGCGTTCGGGAGCTGTAGCACTTAATGGCAAAGGGGAAAATAGTATTGCCAATACCAATTTTGATCGCAGCTTAGTTAGTAATGGACGAGCTTTTTATGAAGATGCCTATGAAGCTGATCATCTATTTGCCGATCCGTACAATGTGATCGCCAAAGCTGATCTGACATCGGTAGTCAAAGCGCTGATGCAACGCAATCCCGACGGAATGGTATTTGATTATGTTCGCTATCCCACCAATTCCACTGGCGAGTTGATTGATAACGTCAAGCAGCTATGGATTCATGGAAAAGCTTCGCGAACAGCTTTGCTGAATAGTATTGACAATAAAACTGTTCGAGAACTCATGGATATCTATCTCCAAAATGGTGATCTGACGGCTGATGATGTGGTTCAGACTGAGAAGAAACTAACAGATAACATTAAGGTGAGACCGACAAATATTAAAAATCCTAGAGAAACTGCTGCGATCGCGGAAGGTTTACTCTGGAATATCGCCACGAACCATGCCTATAAAGGCGTGATTAATTTTGTAAACACAATCACAGCTCCTCTTCAGCAAAATAATATTCCCATTGGCACTGTTTTCTTTCCCAATGGTAATCGCACTGAATCAGGTCGTTTTGAGGCAAGAATGCAGCCTTGGGATCGTTTTCCCAAGAACATGGAGCGTCATCCGATGACCTATGCACTTTGTAGTGATGGTAGCTGTGTTGCCGATCAGGTCGCTGAAGTTGTCCGCCAATCAGCGCCTGAGACTTTAGTTTGTCCAGTTTTGGCAGGAACTTGGGGACAGGGATTTGATGGGCATCCTAGTTTTGAAATCCAAACGAGGGCTATATTGGCTAGACAGCCAAAGATTAATTGCATTAGTCATTTTGTCTATGCTTGGATGGAACCCGAAAGCGATCGCCTTCGTAAATTTGGTAAAGCTACAGGGCTAGAGCCAGCAACTATACCCAACTAGAGAAAGAGTAGGGGCAATTCATGAATTGACCCTACTCTTTCTAATCACTGGTTAACAAAAAATCGAATAGACGATTGGCAAGTTCTAATTTTGAGCAGAGGGGCGTGGATTGGGTGTTGCCATTCTTATGGATAAATGTGGCTTGATTGGTATCAGTGCCAAACCCAGTTTGAGAACTATTAACCGCATTAGCCGCGATCGCATCTAGCCCTTTTCGCGCTAACTTCTCTTTTGCCGCCGACAAGACCTCTAACTCATTCCCAGTTTGAGCCGCAAATCCCACTAGCAATTGATCAGGACGTTTACGACTGGCAAGATCGGCAACAATATCGGGAATATATTCTAGCTCTAGATTTAAAGGAAGTTCTGATTTGGGTAACTTGTGATCGCTCTGAAATTGCGATCGCACATCACCTATGGCTGCTGCTGCGATCGTGATGTCAGCTAAGGGGAATTCTTCGAGCATGGCTTTGTGCATTTCTGCGGCAGTGCGAACTACCCTCATGCCTAGCCTCTCTCCCATAGAGAGAGACACACTAGAGGCAGTTATGAGCGTAACATTTGCGCCACGATGCATGGCTGCTTTAGCGATCGCAATTCCCTGCTTACCAGTAGATGGATTGCCGATAAAGCGCACAGGATCGATAAATTCGCGAGTTCCGCCAGCATTCACTAAAATCTTCTTCCCTTTTAAATCTTGTTTTCCCTTGGTAAATAGAAAAGATTCTAAATATTCCAAAATTATTTCTGGCTCCGCCATTCTTCCAGTGCCAACTGCATCACAGGCGAGAATCCCATCCGTCGGTGCGATCGCTGTATATCGATTATCTTGTAATAATTTATGCCAATTCTCTTGGACAGAGGGTTGGAGCCACATAGTCGTATTCATCGCAGGCGCAAATAGAATCGGACAAGTAGAAGCTAAGACTGTATTTGTGAGCAGGTTGTCTGCCATGCCATAAGAGAGTTTCGCCAAGGTGTTGGCAGTTACTGGTGCTAGCAAAAATATGTCAGCCCATTCTGCTAACTCAATATGTAATGGTCTACCATTGCTAGGCTGCCAAAAGTCAGCATCGGTATAAGCAGGTTTGCGAGAGAGTGTGGCAAAAGTAAGCGGCGTGACAAATTCTGTCGCTGATTTCGTTAAGATCACGCGCACTTCAATGCCGTGTTTTGCCAAGCTTGAAACAACTTCGCAAACCTTGTAGGCGGCAATGCCTCCTGATATTCCAATTAATACATGACTCATACTTCCTTACAGCTATTCTACGGATTTACAAAGCGGTTGATCAGTCAAACTTCACTCGCTTATACAAATCTCTTAATCTGATTCCCATCCGCATTGATACCAACTCAATCACAGATTCTTCTCCCTTATAGGTCATCAATACCCATCGATCTTCCGACTCCTTGACATAGTGATCAACTTCATAGCCATTTTGATAAACCAAAACATATTCCCGAAAACTAGGAATAGAGCGATATTGACGAAATTTACTGTCATGATCATAGGCTTGGGTGGAGCTAGATAGAATCTCAATAATCAAACAGGGATTAGTAACTTCCATCTGTCTTTGATCAACAAAAGCTGGCTCACCAGAAACCACCATCACATCAGGATAGGTATAACGATTATATTCAGGAAGCCATAGCCGCATATCACTCATGAATATCTCATAGGTTTGCTCGCCAATTGCTAGAGGTAATAGCCGACACACATTTAAGGCGATTTTATTGTGATTTGCGGAAGCTCCTGCCATTGGGATAATTTCTCCGTTAATAAATTCGCTTTTAAATTCGGCTTTGTCCTCTAGAGCTATATATTCTGACGCGGTATATCGCTTAGTAGCTGCTAAAACCATATGTGATCGCCTCCTATACAAATTACAAATTATGACAAGATTAGCAACTGATTACACAAGAACTGTATGCCATAAAAAACCGCATTTTTGGTGATGGTCTCATTTTACTCATTTTGCGATCGCCTATAATACCAACCAGATAGCTAAGATACTTTTGAGGTTATTCCGATGCTACAAATCGATCTCAAACATCTCCCCACCAGTGACGAATTACCCGATTCTGACGATACGCCTGTGGATAACGAAGACCAGAATTTTTTACCGAATTTACTATTATTCTTACTGGAGTATATTTGGAAAAATCGCGACGATTGGTACTTTGGTGTCGATATGGGTATCTATCACACCACTGGCGCAAGTCCGAGAGTGCCAGTAGTTCCTGATGGCTTTTTGAGCTTAGGTGTGGAGCGGCGTAAAAATGGCGGCTCGCGGAGTAGCTATGTGATGTGGGAAGAATTTGATACTGCACCGATTTTGACGCTAGAAGTTGTATCTCATACCTATGGTGGTGAATATGAGAAGAAATTAGATATTTACCGAAAATTAGGTGTTAAATATTATGTAATTTACAATCCTCAATTCTGGCGGCGTGATGGACATTTGCCATTTGAGGTTTACAAATTAGTTGATGGCGGTTATCAATTACAGATTGGTGAACCATTGTGGATGCCAGAGATTGGTTTAGGGATTGGGCGCTGTGTGTTGCCCAGCGATCGCTTTAGTCGTGAAGTTTTAAGCTGGTTCGATGCGCGTGGACAGCGTTATCTCACTACTGATGAACAGGCTGATATTGAGCGGCAACGGGCAAATACTGCACAAGAACAAATTGATCTGTTATTAGCAAAATTGCGATCGCTCGGTATTTCTGAAGAGTAAAACGTCACTACGAAATCGCGATCGCGCTAAATGTAAAATAGGTTTAGCTCATATTGTCGTGAAATCATGCCCGTACCCGTAGAACAGTTACTGAATTCCGAAATCCTCAAACCATCCCGTTATTTAGGCAACGAGTTTGGTGCAGTTCGTAAACCTTGGGACAATGCGATCGTGCGTTGGTCGCTTACTTATCCTGAAATTTATGAGGTTGGCGCATCAAACTTGGGGCATATCATCCTTTATAGCATTATTAATTCTAAGGATAGACAGCTATGCGATCGCGCCTATTTACCCGCACCCGACCTCTCGGCAAAATTACGCGAAACTAAAACTGATTTATTTGCCGTTGAGTCAAAGCGATCGCTTCGGGCGTGAAGTTTAAGTTGGTTTAATGAGAAAGGCGATCACTATCTCACTACAGATGAACAGGCTGATTTAGAAAACCAGCGTGCTAATTTCGAGCGAAAACGGGCTGACGATGCTGAGAAACAGGTAAATTTATTATTGGCAAAGTTACGATCAATTGGTATTGATGATGAGTGATTAGTAAATTATGATTATTTAACAATTGGGGCTAGACAGAAAATGGCAAAGCGTGGCGAAGTGCTTGTAGTGATTATGCCAACAAAATCAGACATGAAAATTGCCTGTGAGCAAAATTGGTATCGAATTCCCTCCGATCAAGTGGAGCGTCTTAAACAACGAAATGTATGGGAACCAAAATGGTTAGCCATTTATCAGCCAAAGATTTTTCGTGATGAGGCATTTGCTATCAATTACTATGCTTCCATAAAGTCAATTCGGTCAGTTTTCAGATATGAGCTTTTTCCTGATGAACCGCAAAACCCCAAAAGTCAAAAGCAGTATTACAAAATAAATATACATCCTATGGAAAAGCTACCGCAGCCAATCTATAGCCGTAGGCTCAGACGCATATTGTTCATTCCTACAACTTGGGAAAAGCTAGTAAACGCAGCCGAAATTAATGATCTTTGGGACGAAAGTCCATTAGAAGATAAACTTTGGGCTGAATTCAAGCGTTATTCGATAGATGCGGAGCGTCAACAGGAAGAGAAAATCAAAGATAAAACCTATCTCCTTGACTTTGCTATTTACTGCGAAAAAGGGAAAATAGATGCAGAAACTGATGGTGACACTTGGCATTCATCCAAAGAACGCATTAGAGAAGATAATCTTAGAGACAATGATCTTGAAACTGTAGGCTGGCGAACTATTCGCTTTGATTCGCAAAAGATTAGAGAGGAAATGACTGAATACTGCATCCCAAAAATTCTAGAAAACATCAAAAATCTAGGCGGATTGAAAGACGACAAAAAAAGAATGCCCCGCAAGATTGGCTTGGATGGTTCGGAACAGTTGACTCTATTTTAGGAGTATATATTGCATTAGCAATTCCAAATTTGACAGTTCTAAAACCCTTACTCTAAGAGAAGTTTATAATTCTTGATATTTTTTTGCTCGTCGCTGAAATGGAACAAAATCGTTCTGAATTTAGAATTGCAGGTCAATGATGTTCAAAATTTGGCAACAAAAGTGAATAATAAAACATAGGATAGCTTTTGATAGAAACTAGTGTAGAGATCTACCATGAGGAACTTTGAATATGATGAGAGTAAAAGTCAATCTAATCTTGTTAAACATGGAATTGATTTTGTTAAGGCTCAAGAATTATGGAACGATCTCGATTTGCTAGAAATTCCCAGCAAAATCCAAGGTGAAACACGCTTTGTAATTATTGGTAAAATAAATAACAAACATTGGTCTGGAGTTATTGCCTACCGAGATCAAAATATTCGGATTATTTCTGTCCGCAGATCGCGCATACAAGAGGTTGCCCTATATGAACGCCAAGGAATTTGACCAGAAATTTGACGATGGAGAAGAAGATATTATCGAAATGCTCGATCTATCTAAAGCCAAGCGTCCTTTCAGTACTCAAAAAAGACTTACTATCGATCTGCCTATCTGGATGATTGAGCTAATAGATCGCGAAGCCAACCGCTTAGGCGTAACTCCCCAAACTATTATTCAAACCTCCTTAACCGAACACTTAGCTACTATCAAACCCTAAAATTAATTATTAGTTATGCCCGTACCCGTCGAACAGTTACTAAATTCCGAAATCCTTAAACCAGCCCGTTATTTAGGCAACGAGTTTGGTGCAGTGCGAAAACCTTGGGAAAATGCGATCGTGCGCTGGTCACTAACTTATCCTGAGATTTATGAGGTGGGCGCGTCCAACTTAGGGCATATCATCCTCTACAGCATTATTAATTCTAAGGATGGGCAGCTATGCGATCGCGCCTATCTCCCCGCACCCGACCTCTCGGTAAAATTACGCGAAACTAACACTGATTTATTTGCCGTTGAGTCAAAGCGATCGCTACGGGAATTTGATGTTTTAGGCTTTAGCCTCAGTTATGAGCTAGGCGCAACTAATGTTTTAGAAATGTTGGATCTGGCAAATATTCCGATGACATGGCAAGAACGTAGTGAATTGAGTATTGAAGAATGTCCTTTAATCTTTGCTGGGGGACAGACTGCGACCTCTAATCCTGAGCCTTATGCCGACTTCTTTGATTTCTTTGCACTCGGTGATGGGGAAGAATTATTACCTGAAATTGGCGAAGTTCTTAAAGATTCCAAATTAGCAGGCAAAACTCGCCGTGAAACCCTGTTAGCGCTGGCTAATGAAGTTGATGGCGTATATGTGCCTGAATTTTATGACATGGATATCAAGACTGGCGCGATCGCACCCAATCGCAGTGATGTCTCGCCTCGCGCCTTGCGTAGGGTTGCCACACCGATGCCAGAGCATAGTATTGGTTTAGTTCCCTTAGTCGAGACAGTTCACGATCGCTTGACTATCGAAATTCGGCGCGGATGCACTCGTGGCTGTCGTTTTTGCCAACCAGGGATGCTCACTCGTCCTGCCCGTGATGTCGATCCTGAGAAGGTTGTGGATACGATTGAGAAAGCACTGCGCGAAACAGGCTATAACGAGTTCTCTTTACTTTCTCTCTCTTGTTCCGATTATCTGGCGTTGCCATCGGTGGGCGTACAGATTAAAAATCGCTTTAAAGATGAGCATATAACTCTCTCATTGCCGAGCCAGAGAGTCGATCGCTTTGATGAGAATATCGCGCATATGCTACGCAGTGGTGATGGTCGTCAACAGCAGGGGCTGACCTTTGCGCCCGAAGCAGGTACGCAGCGTTTGCGCGATGTGATTAATAAGGGCTTGACCGATGAGGAACTGCTGCAAGGGATTAAAACTGCCTATACCCAAGGTTGGGACAAGGTGAAGCTCTATTTCATGATTGGCTTGCCGACGGAAACCGATGAAGATGTAATTGGGATTGTCGATACGGTGGCATGGTTGCAGAATGAATGTTCGGAAAAAGGGCGCAAGAAACTATCGGTGAATATCACCATTTCTAATTTCACTCCCAAGCCCCATACCCCTTTCCAATGGCATACTGTGTCTAGTGGCGACTTTGTGCAGAAGCAGAAATTATTGCGCCAAGAGTTTCGTCGTTTATCTAATGTCAAAGTCAACTATACCGATATTCGCATCAGCGCGATGGAAGATTTTGTCGGACGAGGCGATCGCCGCTTAGGTAAAGTCGTGTATCGGGCATGGCAACTGGGCGCGGGTATGGATTCATGGTTTGAGAATACCGAGAAAGCTTTTGGAGCATGGACGCAGGCGATCGCAGAGGCGGATCTCGTATGGGATGCGCCATCGTTAAAAATGCAAGATGATTTGCCTTGGGATCACGTTGATACGGGTATCGATAAGCAATGGCTGATCGAAGACTGGGAAAGGGCGATCGCTGCACAAACCATTCCAGATTGCTCCTTTGGTGGCTGCTCGGAATGTGGAGTCTGTGGCCCTGAGTTTGGACATAACATCGTGATTCCACCGCCAGAAATCCCTACGATTTCTTTGGAGAAGCCGATTGTTCCGCCCAGAGTACAGCGCGTCCGTCTCAAGTTTGGCAAGCTCGGCGACATGAGCCTGATTTCCCATCTGGATTTACATCGTTTCTTCCAACGTGCCGCCCGTCGTGCGGCGATACCTGTCGCCCATACTGAGGGTTTTAACCCATTACCGCGTATTTCCATTGCTAAGGCTTTGCCTCTCGGTCAAACCAGCAATGCCGAATTTGTGGATTTTGAATTAACGGCGCATATTCCCATTACCGAGTTTCAACAACGCTTTAGTGCGGAACTTGATGATGATTTACCAATTTATGCGATCGAAGAAGTGGAAGTCCATTCACCATCCTTAGATTCCATTCTCGAAGTTGCGGAATATACGTTAACGCTTGCTTTTATTACGCCCAAAGAGCGTAATGCTGCCGACATTATGGATTTGCTCGAAGGCGCAGGTTACTGTGTCCTCGCCGCAACTTCGATCCAAATGCCGAAAGTCTCAAAATCGGGACGAAATCAAATGTTGGAATTACGCGATCGCATTTTTGCAATTAATGTCACTAATCCCGATCCTGAGTTTCCGAAAATTCATTTCATGGGTAGTTGCAAGCCAGACAGCAATCTCAAACCTGAGTATGTTGTTTACATGATGAATAAGTATCTTGCTGAAGAAGATGAAGTTAAATTAGTCAAAGTCCATCGCGAGTCGATGCGTTAAGGAACTAGTAACAATTTTAGTTGGCATGGCAAAGCCACGCCAACTAAAATTGGTTTTTTATGACATTGGTAATGTAAACCAAAAGCGGGAACCGATATTAATCTCACCAGTTACCCCGATCGCACCACCATGAGCTTGGACAATTTGGCGACAGATGTACAGCCCTAAGCCAAGACTGAGCGATCGCCGATTAAGTTTAGTTTGATGCTTACCCTGAGCGTAAAGTTCAAATAGATGTTCACTTTGTTCATTTGTCATACCTACGCCATCATCAGAAACCTCGCAAAGGAGATTATTCTCAGGATTTATCTTTGCCGAAATTGTGAGTTTGAGATTTGGTGGATTATGTTTAATCGCATTAGCAATCAGATTTTGAAAGACTCGACAAACATGAGCAGCATCAGCGAAAACAAGTGGTAATTCAGGGGCGATTTGCACAATAACTTTTGCTTCTTCCTTATCTAAAAGAGGTTGCAGATCATCGATCGCAGCTTGGATGACCTCCATGATCGCCACAGATTGAGGATGAATGATAATTCCATGGACATCGTTCACATGGGACTCCAGCAAGGAGTTGATTAATGCTAACTGTCGATTGCCACTTTGTTGCATTCTCTCAAGCGTAGATTTTGGTAACAGAATATTTGTGTCAGCGCTGCTTGCTGTCTTCGCTAAATTATCCAAAACCATCAATAAACCTGTTACAGGATTTCGCAAGTCATGGGAAACTGCGTGGAGAAAAATTGTTAATGATTCTTCAGCCCGTTTGCGATCGCAAATTTCTGTTTGTAATTCCAGATTTTGGGACTCGATCGTCTGTCGCTGTTTGGTAATTGTTAAATGGGTACGAATTCTGACTAATACTTCTTCATGATCGAATGGCTTGGTCACATAGTCCACAGCCCCCAAAGATAAACCGCGTACTTTATCTACTGTTTCTGAGAGCGCGGTCATAAAAATAATCGGAATCTTGACAGTATCAGGATTTGCCTTGAGGCGTTCGCAAGTCTCGAAGCCATCGATACCTGGCATCATCACATCTAACAAGATCAGATCGGGCTTGACATATTCAGTCTGCTCGATCGCACTTTCGCCATCAGTTGCCACCAATACTCGCAGCCCCACATCTCGCAGCAAGTTCACCAATACACTCAAGTTGGTGGGATTGTCATCGACAACCAAAACACAACCATCTAAGGAATGACATAAACTTGATATTTCAAGAGATTTATCTGTGCTTTTAATGGAATCGGTTGGAAGGCGATCGCTCATAAAGTTAGGCTGTAGTTAAGCTCAATTATGGCAGCTTTTTATCCCAAAGCACAAAATGGCATAGCCATTTTGTGCTTTTAAAACCCTTACGGGGTTTGGTTTTTAATTCACATAAGTGTGACAACACTTATGTGAATTGGTGTAAAAGGTTTAATCAGGACATAAAACCCCAAATAAGAGTGGCGGCGCAAAGCGCCGCCACTCTTATTTGGGGTTACGCAAACTTGCCGATAACGATCGCCCATTACCACCACGCCGCCGCATGATTAACTCCGCGCCAATGCTAATCGCAATCTCCGCAGGAGTTAAAGCACCGATATCTAGACCAATCGGCGCATAGATAGATTTAAGTTTATCCTCAGAGATTCCCATTAACTTAGTTTGCTCGTATACCTGCATCACCCTTCTCTCACTACCAATCATACCGATATAGGCACAGGGTAAATCGCGATTTAGTAAAGCCATTAAAGCATCCAAATCATAACGATAGCCTCGCGTTACCAAAGCTACATGAAGACTTGAATGGTTTGAGAGTTCCTCCAAAGCTTGCTCAATATTGGAATAGATAAAAGCAGCTTGTGGATATCTCTCTGAGTTTGCCCATTCAGGACGATCATCCTGAATCGCAATCTGAAAACCGATCAAATGCGCGACCCGCGCAAGCTGCTCCCCCACATGCCCCGCCCCCACAATCAGCAACATCGGCTCAGGCTCCAAAACCTCAATAAGAACCTCCAAATCTTTTTCCTTGATAAAAGCCTCCGAATCTTTTTCCTTTTTCCTTTCTCCTTTTTCCTCAATCAAGGAAGGATATCCATCACCAAAAGGAGTAACCAAAGTAAGAGCTCGCCCTAATTTTAATTCTGTCAGTATCTGCTGCGCGATCGCGATCGCCGCATCTCCCTGCCATCGCTCCAAAAGGATCTCCATCCAACCACCGCAAACTCCCTCAGTCTGACGCTTGGGCGATCCAGTTAGGTCAATTTCTATCCGCCTTTTCTCCCCCGTTTGTAGGACTTCCCTTGCTTGAACGATTACCTTTGCCTCTCCTGCACCACCACCGATCGTATCAATGCAGCGATCGCAGGTAATTAGCATTTTCGCGCCCACCTCTCGCGGGACAGAACCCTTAGTGCTAATTACCGTTGCCACGACCACAGCGCCTTGACTAAGTAATGATAGAAGCTCTGCGTAGATCATACTTGCAAAGCAGATAGAGAAGCCGCCTTCACCGACTCGATCGCCCAGAGGGTCGCCTCAGGTGTAGCAGGAAGCGCCAAGGGCACATAGTCAGCATTACCAAAAGCGGCGACAGCATTGCGAATGGCTTCTCTTACGGATATAGCTAGCATAAATGGAGGCTCCCCAACCGCTTTACTACCAAAAATCACACCATCTTGAGCGGCGCGTTCTAAGAGATTGACATTGAACTGTTCAGGGATTTCGCTAACGGTGGGGATTTTGTATGTACTTGGCGCACAGGTCAGCAATCGACCGATTTTATCCCAGACTAATTCTTCCATAGTCAGCCAACCCATCCCCTGCACAAAGCCACCTTCGATCTGACCTTTATCGATTAATGGATTAATTGATTCTCCGACATCTTGGACAAGATCCACCTGTCGCAGTTTAAATGTACCCGTAAATCCATCTACTTCCACTTCACTCACCGCCGCACCGTAAGAGAAGTAATAGAACGGACGACCCTTATTCAGCTTGGCATCCCAAAAAATATTTGGGGTGCGATAGAAGCCATTTGCCGAGAGGCTAATCCGCTCGTTGTAGGTTTGCTTTACGACTTCTTCAAACGCGATTCTTGCGCTGGGATAGGTGCGGCAATAGATCCAATCATCCTCGAAAACAAGATCTTCGGGGGCATCGAGATTGAGCATTTTTACAGCCACAGTTGACATACGTTTCCGCAGGATTTCACAGGCATCTTTGACTGCTTGACCATTGAGATCGGAGCCACTGGAAGCTGCTGTTGCGGAAGTATTCGGGACTTTATCGGTACTTGTGGGCATGATCCGAAAGCGATCGAGTTTGACACCAAGGGACTTGGCAGCGACTTGGAGCATTTTAGTATGCAGCCCTTGCCCCATTTCTGTACCCCCGTGATTTACCTGAATGCTGCCATCGGTATAAATGAGAACTAGTGCACCTGCTTGGTTGTACTCGGTTTTGGTGAAGGAAATCCCGAACTTAACAGGCGTAATCGCAATGCCACGTTTTTTGTAGGGGCTAGTTTGATTGAATTGGGCGATTTGGGCTTGCCGATCGCTAAAATTAGATTTTTCCTTAGCTTCAGTCCAGACCAGATCGATGCGGTTATCAACTATATCCTGCCCATAGTGAGTGGTTCTAGTTTCGCCAGTACCATGATAGAAGTTCCGTTCGCGCACGACTTCGGGCGACAAACCAAGGTTACGTGCTATGCGATCAATTACTTCCTCGCAAACTACCATGCCCTGTGGTCCACCAAAACCGCGATAGGCTGTATTAGAAACTCGATGGGTTTTGGCAATCCATCCTTGTACTTCTAAATTGGGAATGTAGTAGGCGTTATCGATATGCATCATCGCTCGCATGATGATCGGTGGTGACAGGTCAAGGCTCCAGCCTCCATCTGCGTATAGCTCAGCTTTGAGCGCTGTAATTAGTCCATCGTTAGTAAAGCCAACTTGGTATTTGCCTAAAAAGTTATGCCGCTTGCCTGTAACAATCATGTCCTGATGTCGGCGTAAACTGACTCTGGCAGGACGACCCGTTTTATATGCTGCCAAAGCTGCCGCTGCCGCAAAGGGGTTAGCTTGAGATTCTTTCCCGCCAAATGCGCCGCCCATCCGCAGACAGGTGACGACAATATGACTACTGGGCAAGCCCAATACCCGCGCTACGATTACTTGAGTTTCACTAGGATGTTGGGTTGAGCTATAGACTTTATAGCCATTCTCTCCATCAGGAATTGCCCAACTGGTATGGGTTTCCAAATAGAAATGATCCTGTCCGCCGACTTCTAGTTCACCTTCAAGGGTGCGATCGCAATTTTGAAGAGCCGATTCAGGTTCACCGCGCTTAATCGCCTGTTTTTTAAGATGGTAACTCTCCGCCGCGATCGCCTCTTGAATAGTAATAATTGCTGGCAGAGGCTCATATTCGACAATCACTTTGGCAGCAGCTTGACGAGCCGCATCTTCAGTTTCACCGACTGCCCAAACTACCACCTGCCCCCAATAGCTCACCTCATCTCTGGGCAGCAATACCTCATCGTGAATGATTACACCCGTATTATTTTCACCTATTACATCATCTGCCGTCAGTATCGTCACCAAACCTTCAACTTCGTAGGCGGCGGCGCAGTCAAGCTTGGTGATTTTGGCATGGGCATGGGGTGACAGCACAGGATAAAGGGAAAGCATTCCTGCGGGGAGACGTTGATCGTCTGTATAGATAGCACTGCCGCTAACGTGACCTGCGGCGCTTTCATGGCTTTTTTTATTACTGGGTTTTTGATCTGTAATCGTCATTTTGTATTCCTTCCATATCTACAAAAAATCCATCACATACCAGTTGAGGCTTTGCCTCAACTGGTATCTTCAACTATGTTCAACAAAAAACTTCTCAAATAGATTCCCTACTAGCATCTTGCGATAGTCAGCACTTCCGCGCAGATCGCTAAGAGGTGTAAATACTTCACGCAAAGCAGGCTTTACCGATCGCACAGTTTCCATTGTCCAAGGTTGACCGACTAGCATCGATTCGACAGCGATCGCTCTAATTGGAGTTGCCGCAACACCACCATAGGCAAGACGCGCATGGAGAATTTTTTGGTCAGCATCTAGATCGATTACAAAAGCCGCTGCCACGATACTGATATCGTCAGTGCCGCGTTTGCCGATTTTGTAGGACTGGCTCAGGCGCTTAGTTGCTCCAGAGGCGATCGCTTTGGGAATTGTCACTGAATAGATGATTTCGCCTTGCTTCAGTTCCGTTTGCCGATAGCCCTTAAAGAAGTCAGCTAATGGCAAACTGCGATCGCCTTCAACACTTGCTAACTTTAAGGTCGCATCAAGGGCTAGTAACACAGGTGGCAAATCGCCAATGGGAGAAGCCGTGCCAATATTGCCGCCTAAGGTCGCCCGATTGCGGATCTGCCTTGCCGCAAACCAATGCAGCATTTCATCAAGGCTAGGGAAAACACCATGCAGCAAATCTTCAATATGACTGAGGGGAACCGCCGCGCCAATTTCTACATGGTCATCGGTTTGATTAATCTGCTTTAGTTCTTCAATAGCTTCCAAGGAAATCAGCACAGGATAAGTCCGCCGATGCCAACTCATTTCTAAGCCCAAATCAGTTGCACCTGCTACCAAGGTCGCTTCGGGATATTGTTGAAGTAGTTGCAGTGCTTCTGACAGCTTTGTGGGGCGATAAAATTGCTGCTGCGCATTTGTATAGGAGATCGCAACCAAATCGCAAGTTTTTTGAGCTAGCTCAGAGCTGAATTGATCATCGGGAATTGTTGCTGCTAATTGCTGCGCAGCTTTGCGAATCGGTACATAGCCTGTGCAGCGACAGAGATTGCCCTCAATACAGATGTCATTGCTCAGGCTGCCATTGTAGTAAGCCGCAAACATACTCATGATGAAGCCAGGCGTGCAATAGCCACATTGCGATCCTGCCGTTTCTACCATCGCGGCTTGGACTGGGTGCAGTTGCCCATTGGCGATACCCTCGGCAGTAATCACCTCCCGTCCTGCGATCGCGCCGATGGGAACTAAGCAACTATTTACAGCTTGATACTGGGGCTTACCATGACTATCTTTACCAACGATAGTTACAGTACAAGCACCGCAGTCACCATCACCACATCCTTCTTTGGTTCCCACATGGCCATTTTGGCGTAAATAGTGTAGCAGGGTAGTCGTAGGTGCAAGATTGTTAACGCGCGAGATTGCACCGTTGAGGGTGAACGTAAAGTCAGTTACGGAAATAGGGCTTACCTGTTGAGTCACGGGAATCTCTCTGCTGGAGCAACAAATTGACAGGCTGATATAAATCAATTAATTAACGAATAGACTTTGCTTAAAGTGCGCCAAGATACAAAAAAGAATAATTAGTGTGACGCGGCTACGCCGCGCCACACTAAAGACAAAACTAACACCGCATGAAATTGGGTTTATATTATGAATAGTTAAACTCAGCTACTCATCTATGAATATCCGCATTGGCAATGGTTATGACCTACATCGACTCGTTAGCGATCGCAAGCTGATCCTTGGTGGTGTCGAAATTCCCTATGAAAAAGGACTGCTAGGACATAGCGATGCCGATGTGCTGACCCATGCGATCATGGATGCCATGCTGGGAGCGCTTGCCCTTGGTGATATTGGACATTATTTTCCACCCACTGACCCTAAATGGGCAGGAGCCGATAGCATCATGCTATTGCAACAAGTACAGGAGCTAATTGGAGCACAGGGTTGGCGCGTGAATAATCTTGACTCAATGGTGATTGCCGAAGCGCCCAAACTCAAACCACATATTAAAGCAATGCGCGATCGCCTAGCTCAAGCAATGAATTTGTCGATTGATTGTGTCAGCGTTAAGGCTACCACTAACGAAGGCATGGATGCGATCGGGCAAAAAGAAGCGATCGCAGTTCACGCTGTAGTTTTATTAGTTAAAAGCTAATGGCTAAATGTAATTGTGTTGCGGTCGCAAAGCGCCCGCAACACAATTACTAAAAAATTACTTTGTTTTGTTGAATTTTTAGGGAAGATGGCGATCGTGAGAAAAAGTATTCAGAAACGAGCAAAGGTCAAGCAATGGAAGGCATTGGTATTACTACTACTGATTAGTATCTGTTCCCTACTGCTTTGGGGTTGTGCGATCGCACCAGAAACTATCAAGAATCGCTTAGTAGTTCCCATTGATGGCGACATCAAAACTTTTAATCCTGTCTTAATCCAAGAAGCTTACAGTGGCATTGCGATCGGCTATACGCTCACTGGGATGATCTCCGAAAATCCACTGACCAAAGATTTAGAACCTGAATTAGCCGAAAAATGGGAAATCCAACAGGAAGGTAAGCAACTAATTTTCACGATGCGTCCTGATTTGAAATGGTCAGATGGTCAACCCCTTACCGTTGATGATGTTTTATTTACCTATCAAAATGTGATCTTCAATGAGAAGATTCCCACTGGCACTCGTGATGTCCTGCGAGTTGGACAATCACAAACTCTTCCCAAAGTTGAAAAGCTCGACGATCGCCGTATTTCCTTCTTTCTGAGCGAACCCTTTGCACCTGCTTTACGCACCATCGGTGGAATTGGTATTTTACCTAAACATGTTTTTGAACCGACCCTCAAGGAAGATCCGAAAGTTCCTAATCAGAAGCTAAAGTTTTTAGAAACATGGACTCTTACAACACCTGTCAATCAACTAGTTGGCAGTGGCCCATATATAATCCAAGAATATCGACCTTCTGAACGCATCATCTATAAGCCCAATCCCTATTACTGGAAAAAGGGATTTCCCTATATCAAACAATTTGTCATGCAGATTGTGGAATCTCCAGATACCGCCCTACTGCGCTTCAGATCGCAAGACCTCGATATGTATCGCTTACGCGGCGAAGACTATCAATTGCTAAAGCGTTTTGAACAGCGCGATCGCTACAAAATCTATAATGCTGGCCCCTCTACAGGTCAGGCATTCATCATGTTCAACCTCAATAAGGGCAAAAATCCTAAAACTAATGAACCCTTTGTTGATCCGAAAAAATCAAAATGGTTTAACGATGTTATCTTCCGTCGCGCTGTTGCCTATGCTATCAATCGAGAAGCGATAATTACCAATCTGTCGAGAGGCTTAGCCCAGACTCAAAATTCACCAGTTTCTATCCCTAGTCCCTATTTCTTCCCTCCCGAAAAAGGACTCAAGGTTTATGATTATCAGCCTGAAAAGTCTAGAGAAATCCTTTTGCAAGCAGGATATAAATATAATTCTGAACAACAACTTCTCGATGCTCAAGGTAATCTAGTGCGCTTTACTTTGCTTGCTCCTGCGGGTGGTAGGGTTGCGATGGGAGCGCAAATTAAGAGTGATTTAGAAAAAATTGGCATGAAGATTGACTTTACTCCAGTTGATTTTCGGATTATCTCCGATAAGCTTGACAACTCAAAGCAATGGGATGCGACAATTCTTGGCTTTACTGGAGGTGCGGAACCAAATAGCGCGATTAATCTTTGGGCAACTGATGGTGATTCCCATATGTTTAACAAGGGGCCAGTTGGTGACGAGCCACCTTTCCCAGGGCGTGAAGTTGCTGACTGGGAAAAGAAAATTCATTCTTTGATGATCCAAGGTGCGCAGGAACTAGATGAAACTAAACGCAAAGCTATCTATGCGGAATATCAACAATTAGTACAGGAGCAATTACCACTAATCCATCTAACAATGCCTCTGTACTTAGTTGCTGTACGCGATCGCGTTGAGAATGCCCAACCATCGGCATTAGCTGGGAGCACTGGCGTGACGGGAGCATTGTGGAATCTAGAACAATTGAAATTGAAGTCCTAGAAAAATAACAGTGCTTTGCGCTCCAACCCGAAACAACAAAAATTTTAAAAGTGTTGCTTTGCAACACTTTTAAAATTTTTGTTGTGGTTTGATTGATTGAACATTAATTAATCGCCCCCTAGCCCCCAATTCTGGGGGAACAAGAAAATAACATTCCTTCAAAGTCCCCCAGAATTGGGGGATTTAGGGGGCTTAGATAAATTGAAACGAAGACAGAGAGACTTATTACAAGGTAGCCTTGCAACTAAAGGCTAAACGCTCAACCCAATTGAAACTGTATGTCGGAAACTCAGCCAAAACTTAATGATCCTTCTGTTACGGTAACGATCGCTAGACGAGTTAAACCAGAATGCAAAGATGAATTTGAAGCCTTTTTGACTGGAGTTACCAATGCTTGTGGACAATTCTCTGGCTATCTGGGCAGCAATGTATTTCGTTCAGTCAATGCTGATGACCCAGAATATCGCATCATTTTTAAGTTCGATCGCTTAAGCAATTTACGACTGTGGGAAGCCTCGACAGAACGCGAACAATGGTTTGCGATCGCAGAACTTCTCACCGTGAGTCCACCGCAGATTCAGGTGTTAACTGGTTTAGAAACTTGGTTTACGCTACCTGGGAAACCCGCGATCGCACCACCGCCTCGCCATAAGATGGCTTTGGTAACTTGGCTAGCTGTATTCCCGTTGATTACGATAATTTCTGCGGTTTTTCAACAGTTTTTGGGGATGTTGCCTCTAGTTCTGCGTGTGGCAGTCGTAACTGCGATCGCAGTGCCAACGATGACCTATCTGCTGATGCCCCAGATGACAAGGTTATTTGCTTGGTGGCTATATCCTTCCACAGAAATGACTCTACCGACAAAGGATGTCGTCGTCCCAGTGCTCGCTGGCAATTCCCAAGCGATTCCACTAACTAATTTGCAATCTACAAACATAGACGAAAAACAGCAGATTGCGATTTCTCTAAACCCCTAATACTAGCCATCAAAACATTAAAACCTTGCTATGGCTTTGATGTTTTGAGAGTTCAAAAATATAGCAATGATTGATCCCAAAATACAAAATGGCTACGCCATTTTGTATTTTCAAAAACCTGACTGGGTCTAGTTTCCAATCCCCAAAAGTGTGGCGACACTTTTGGGGATTGATATTAAGTTTGGTTTCAGTGAGAAGCAACGTGAAAACTGTAAACTGTAAGCTGTAATACCTTTGTCTAATAGGCGATCGCCTTAAATAAAATAGTAAAAAGGTATGAAACATCTAAATAATTACATTAATTTATGGGAATACTCACTAATAAGGTTTCTTCTATAGTTTCTATAAAGCACTTATGGGCTCCCATACTAGTGGGAATATTTGCTGGAGCTTGTAACAGTACTCCCACAGCTCCTACAGTTTCAACCACTGCGCCAACTTCAGCAACTACTGCGGCAACTACAACTGCGACCGATGCGAAAGAATTTAAAGCAGCGATGATTTTTGTTGGGCCGAAAAATGATTCTGGTTGGAACCAAGGTCATTACGAAGCCTCAAAATATGTAATGGAAAAACAATCGGGCATCCAGTTTGACTATGTAGACAAAGTCAATCCAGGCGATCGTCCAAACGTCAAAGCTTCTCAGGTGGCTGACGATCTTATTGCTAAGGGTGCAAAGCTAGTAGTTTTCAACTCTGATGACTTTAAAGATGATGCTCTCGAAACTGCGAAAAAGCATCCTAATGTGTCCATAATTCATGCAAGCGGTGACTATGCTTGGAAAGAAGGCAAAAATTTCAAAAACCAGAAAAACATTAGCAACGTCATGCCTCAAATTGAGTATGGCAGAATGATCTCTGGATGCGCAGCGGCTCTCAACTCAGAGACAGGCAAAATCGGTTTTGTGGGGCCATTAATCAATGATGAAACCCGCAGACTAGTATCAGCAAGTTATTTGGGGGCTAAGTATTGCTGGCAAACCTATCGCAAAAAAAATCCCGAAGATTTGAAGTTTAAGGTGGTTTGGATTGGCTTCTGGTTTAATATTCCTGGACAGACACTTGACCCGACCAAGGTCTCTGATGATTTTTATAACAGTGGGTTTGATGTGGTGATGAGTGGTATTGATACACCTGAAGTGGCGGTGCAAGGAAAGAAAGCTGCTGAAGCTGGCAAGAAGGTCAAATATCTACACTACGGGCTCAAAACTGGCTGTAATGCTGCTCCAGAAATTTGTATTGGAGTTCCCTATTACAACTGGGGCCCAGCATATCTCGATCAAGTCAAAAAGGCTAAGGATGGGAAATTTACGGGAGAATTTATTGCCGCAGCGCCTAATTGGAAAGACTTGAATAATCCTGATACTTCAGGAGTGGGATTTGAGAAAGGCAAGGCTTTGACTCCAGAAGGTGACAAGTTCTTGACGGAATTTATTACTGGTTTGGGCGATGGCAAGATTAGTCTTTTTAAGGGACCTCTGAACTATCAAGATGGGACTCCTTTTCTCAAGGAAGGCGAAACTGCTACCCCACAGCAGATTTGGTACTTTACCAGCTTGATACAAGGTATTGAGGGTGCTAGTAAATAAATGTAAACCACCCCCTTTAATTCCCCCCTTGCAAAGGGGGAAAACTAGAAATCTTGTTCCCTCCCCTTTGCAAGGGGAGGGCTAGGGTGGGGTAAATTTTACAAGAGAAAATGCCTTATGGGATAAACATGAAAGTTGAACTAAGCCATATTTATAAATCCTTTGGGAATGTCAAGGCAAATCATGACATTTCCATGACTGTTGAGGCTGGAACAGTCTATGGCATCTTGGGTGAAAATGGTGCTGGGAAAAGCACTTTATCTAAAGTCCTGAGTGGATTTATTACTAAGGACTCTGGCAAGATTGTATTAGATGGAATGGAAGTTGACATTAAAACTCCTGCGGATGCAATCTGCGCAGGAATTGGGATGCTGCATCAAGATCCTTTAGACTTTCCTTCTCTGTCGGTACTTGATAATTTCATGGCTGGGAGAAGTACTTTAGGCAAAAAAAGATCTAAAACTAGCAGCAATCGTAATGATTTAATTAGAGAACTTCGGCAGCTATCCGCAACTTTTGGCTTTGACTTACCTCCTAACGATCGCCTAGCTAATCTCACAGTAGGAGAGCGTCAGCAGTTAGAAATACTTCGGCTTTTGTCTCTTGGAGTCAAGACTTTAATCCTTGATGAGCCAACTACAGGTATTTCGGCATCCCAAAAAACTGCTTTATTTACAGCGGTCAAGCAACTAGCTGCGGACGGGAAATCCATCATTTTTGTCTCGCATAAATTAGAAGATGTAGAAGAGCTATGCGATCGCCTGATGGTGATGCGTCAGGGCAAGGTGATTGGTGAAGCTGAGGTCAAAGGTCGAGAATCTAATGAGTTAGCATCGTCTTTAGTGGATATGATGTTTGGTCGTGAGCTAGCCATACCCGCAAAACATGAGATCAACATTCAGCAAACGGAACCCGCTTTAGTAATTCAGGACTTGCAGATTGATGGCGATCGCTTAAGTTTGCAGATTGACAAATTAACGATTAAATCGGGCGAGGTGATCGGGCTGGCGGGCTTGGAAGGCAATGGACAGCAATTGCTATTGCTAGCCTGTGCTGGTTTACTGAAGCCGAACGCTGGCAAGATTCGCATTAGTGATGTGGATATGACTAATCGCGCCTATAGTAATTTCCTGAAGGCAGGAATTGGCTATTTGCCAGCCGATCGCTTACAGGATGGATTGATTCGAGGTCTATCGATCCATGAGCATTTCATGTTGCGCCAATCGCATTCAGGCTTTTTAATCAATTGGCGGGATACACGCAAGTTTGCACATGAGGCGATTGAGACTTTTAATATTCGTGGGAAACCCTCTACTAAGGTTGAAAGATTATCGGGAGGTAATCAGCAGCGCACCCAAATATCACTTTTGCCAGATCATTTAAATCTACTATTAATGGAACAGCTAACCAGAGGATTAGACATCGAATCGACCCTATGGATTTGGAAACAGATGATGGCGCGTTGCGAAAAAGGAATGATGATTTTATTCACATCTTCTGATCTCGATGAGATTTTGCAATATAGCGATCGCATTCTCGTATTTTGCGGCGGCAAGGTCTCACAGCTCATTGATGCGAAAACTTTAACAGTCGATAAACTAGGTCAAGCGATCGGAGGAAAGTTTGCATAGTCCCTTACAAAATTTCTCACAAAACTTTCAAATTCTCAAAAAATTCCCTAAAGTTGTCTACTTTCGGATTGGGGCTTTTGTGGCGGCGCTATTGTTCATTGCGGCGGTGATCTTGCTATCAAGTGGCTCACCACCTCAGGTTGCGATGGGTATGTGGAATGGAGCTTTTGGCAGTAGCGATCGCTTTGCTAGGGTTATTTCTACTCTTTGCCCTTTATTACTTGCTTCCTGTGGCTTGATTTTTACCTTTACCGCAGGTTTATATAACTTAGGTATCGAAGGGCAAATTACAGCAGGCGCGATCGCCTCGACATTATTGCTCAGACTTATTCCCGAAGGGTTTTCCCCTGCGATCGCGATTACGCTTGCCATATTATTTGGCATTGTTGGCGGTGGCTTATGGGGCTTACTAACAGGATTATTAAATATCTATGGCAAAGTCAGCGAGATTTTTGCTGGTTTGGGCATGAACTTCACCGCACAGGGATTAGCTCTTTATCTAGTCTTTGGCCCGTGGAAGCGATCGGGAGTTGCCTCGATGAGTGGCACTGAGCCATTTAGCGATGCTTTAGCTTTACCTACTGTGGGCAATACGGATTTTAGTCCGATCGCCTTAGCGATCGCTATAGTTGCCTTGATTGTGACTGCGATCGTGATTAGAGCCACTTACTTTGGCTTAAAACTAAAGGCGGTGGGTAATAATCTACGAGCTGCCTATGTATTGGGAATTCCTGCGATCGCGCAAATGCTGAGCAGTTTTGTCATCTGTGGTGCATTAGCTGGTATCGCTGGCTCTTTGCAGGTAGTCGCTGTATTCCATCGGCTCATTCCCAATGTTTCTAGCAATTTAGGATTTTTAGCGCTGCTAGTAGTCATGCTGATTAATTACAATCCCTTTTTGGTTTTGCCGATCGCGTTTCTATTTAGCTCTCTCAATGTTGGTAGTCTAGAGTTACCTCTATCTCTAAATTTAGATTCTTCACTTTCTGGAATTATTCAAGGCGCATTGCTACTATTCGCTATTCTTGGCGAAGGTTTAGCAAAGTTATCTAAAGAACCCGCTCATTCTTAGTGCGTGTTCGAGAAGATTCCTATCTAGCATGAATTTCTGTTCTTACCCCCCTTAATCCCCCCTTGCAAAGGGGGGAGACTTAAATCCTCCCCCTTTGCAAGGGGGAGTTAGAGGGGGTTCTCTTAGTCACTATCGCTATAAAAACTATGGATATAATCACAATTCTGGCTACAGCGATCGCAACTTCTACACCTCTGATTTTTGCCAGCATTGGCGAAACTATTACTGAACGGGCTGGCGTGATTAACCTATCTGCCGAAGGGACGATCTTAATGTCAGCGATGACAGGCTTTGCGGTAGCGAAGTTCTCGAATAGCCTGCTCTTAGGATTTGCGGCGGCGGCGCTAGTTGGCGCTGCGATCGCTTTAGTCGTAGCAGTTGGCGCAATTACCCTCAAGCAATCTCAAGTATCAATTGGATTTGTATTGGCACTGATGTGTAGTGATTTATCTTCTTTTTTAGGCAATCCCGTTGTCAGAGTCGAGGGAATTACGGTTCCGAGTTTTAAAATCCCTATTTTAGAGAACATTCCTGTTTTGGGGAAACTTCTATTTCAGAGCGATCTGTTAGTTTATAGCAGCTATATTTTAATTCTTGGTTCATGGTTTTATTTCTATCGTACCCAAGGTGGCTTAATCTTACGTACAGTGGGCGAACAACCAGCTGCTGCCTTCGCGAGAGGCACTAATGTAATTAAAATGCGTTATATCTATACTCTCCTTGGTGGTGCATTAATGGGGATCGCAGGAGCCGCTTTCTCGTTAGATTTTAAAGCGGGATGGAGCCACCGCCACACAGCAGGCTATGGCTGGATTGCCTTGGCGATCGTCATTTTTGGTGGTTGGAATCCTCTGCGTGTAGCGTTAGGAGCTTATCTATTTGGAATTTTGCAATCTTTAGCCAGCGTCGCTCAGAGTGCAATTCCTGAAGTGCCGACACAGGTATTTAATACTGCTCCATTTGTATTGATGATTTTGATGTTGGCGCTGACTTCAGGAGAATGGCTCGATCGCTTAATATCGGCATTGCCGCGATCGCTTAAACAAGGGATATTAAATACAGTCAGAACTACGCCACCTGCATCATTAGGAAAAGTGTTTGATCAGGACTAAACCCCAAAGAGGAAAAGTGGGCTTTTTCCTCTTTGGGGTTTTAGCTTTTATTATTTTTGAGATATTTTAATAGCGATCGCTCGATATCTTTGGTATTGATGGGTTTACTCATATAGTCATTCATTCCTGCGCTCATACAAGCTTTATAATCTTCAGGTAGAGCGTCAGCCGTCAGGGCAATAATCCAAGGTTGTGTTCGTAACGATGAACTTTGACGAATTGCTCTAGTTGCGGTTAGTCCATCCATTACAGGCATCTGCACATCCATGAATATGATGTCATAGGCTAGATTAAAATCTTGATCGGCAATAACCTCCATGCATTCACTGCCATTGTTAACAGTATCAGCTTTACATCCTAGTCTTTTCAACATAAGGATAACTATTTTTTGATTGAGAATATTATCTTCCACGATCAAAATTTTGATCGGGAACTTCTCAAAGCTGATTTTATTTGCATTGGATAGAGCAGAACCAAGATTATCAATTGCTTTAACTGTTGAAATTGCGGCAATTACTGGCACAGCGATCGTGAAATGGAAGGTGGAGCCTTGAGTATTCTCGTTAGATCTGATTACCCAATCTGACGGAGGATTACCACCGACATTACCTCGGCTTTCTACCCAGATCGTTCCACCCATGAGTTCTACAAGTCTTTTCGAGATTGCTAATCCCAGTCCAGTCCCACCAAACTGACGATTGATCGAGACATCGGCTTGAGTAAAGGGTTTAAACAGTTTATCAATGCAATTGCGATCGATGCCAATCCCTGTATCTGTGATCGAGAATCTAAATTCGTAGGTATTAGCGGTAATAAATTTACGGTCATAGCTGATGGAAATATAGCCTTGTTCGGTAAACTTAATCGCATTACCAATTAGGTTAATTAGTATTTGTCGCAGTCGTGAGCTATCGCCTACTACTGTAGTTGGGGTCATACTATTAACGTGACATTGCAGATTAGTATTTTTGTCAAAAGCCTGTTTATTTAAGAGGTTACAAACGGCATTGATCGTATCTTCAAAGTTAAATTCTTTCTGCTCTAGCTGGAGATTTCCAGATTCAATTTTTGAGAAATCCAGAATGTCATTGATTACAGTTAACAGCGCATCTCCACTATCCAAAATAATCTGCACCAAATCCTTTTGTTCATCTCTTAGTGGTGTAGAAGCCAGCAGTTGCGCCATGCCGAGAACTCCATTCATCGGGGTACGGATTTCATGACTCATATTGGCAAGAAATTCACTCTTAGCTTTATTGGCGGCTTCGGCTAGTTCTTTAGCTTTCTCTAAAGCGATTTCTGTTTGTTTGTGTTCAGCTAGCTCTAGTTGTAATTGTTGATAGAGACTTACATGTTGGATTGCGATCGCAAGTTGATTTGCGATCGTCTGGGCGAGTACAATCTCATCATCTCCCCAAATATATGGCTTCTGAACTTTGCGGATCGTAAAGCTCCCCCAAATTTTTTCGTTTGCAATTATAGGGATTAATAGCCAAGCACCAGGTTTGTTTTTGGCTAATTCACTATTGATCTCATCTTCGATCTCATCAGTATCATTGATTTGGATAATCTCTTTGTTTTTAAGTCTTGTTGCAAAAGAGTTGTCTTGATCAGGTATTTCAAATCCAATTCTGTCACTGGTTTCTGGTCTATCTTGAAAAATGGCAATATATTTCCAAACTTTTTTCTCGTCAATGTATTGGATAATAGCTGCCTGTTCTAAATTCAATAAACTCGCGATCGCATTGGTAGCAGTGTTAAATACAAATTCTAAATCAAGTGAACTACGTATTAATTGAATAAACTGGTTGAGCGTTTGCTCCCTCTGCATACTGGCCAATAATGATTTTTCAGCTAGTTTGCGTTGTGTAATATCTCGGCAAATGCAAAATTGGAAAATATTATTATCCCAATCAACAGAATTGGCACTAATCTCAACGTCACATATCGATCCATCTTTTTTACGATGTTGAGTTTCAAACAGCACTTTTTTTGACTGAAGGTTAAATTCTTGAATTCCCCTTTCTAATTCTTCTCTTGTCCATTTCACATCTATATCATAAATGCTGAGATTAGTTGTTTCTTCTAGAGAATAACCAAGCATCGCTGCGAAACTTGAATTGCACTCAACAAGATTTCCCTCACCATCTAAGATCAGAATTCCATCAAAAGAATTAGTCAAAAGTGCCTTATTACGGATTAGTTCTTTTTCAAGATTAATTTCTATCTGTTTGCGATCGCTGATATCTGAGATAATCCCATACCAAGCCGTATCGCCATTTGTACGACGCTCTGGGCGCAGATTAGACCGTAGCCATTTAAGCTTGCCTGATGGGGTAATGATTCGCCATTCATGCCGTAAGATTGATGATGTCTCAAAACTAGTGCCAACAACTTCCCAAAAATTTGCCATGTCGTCAGGGTGAATCTGCTCGAAAAAAAGTTGAGGATTTTGAAGAATTTGGGTAACTTTCAACTCATGAATCTCCTCATGTGCTGGACTTAAATATTCAAAATAAGCAGAGCCATCTGCGCGTTGTACAAAAATTTCGATGATTACTGGTGATGACAATGCTATTTTTTGGAGTTTCTCCTCACTTACTCGTAATGACTCTTCAGCACGACGGTGATCGGTATTATCACGGATAACGACAACAGCGGCGTTATTATCTATGGGGACTACTCGAACTTCCTCATAGTGCTGCCCGTCGCTAGTCTGATAAGTTTGATCGATAGTTAGCATTTCTCCAGAAGAGACTGCCTGCTGAATTGCTTGGATTTGAGTTGTCGCAAGTTCTAATGGTAGGAGATCGACAATATTCTTCCCTATCGAATGAATATGAGCGGGAATGAAATCATAAGAAGGTTTATCCTGTTTTGACTCAAGATAAGTTCCATCTATACTGATTAAGTTGATAATGTCTGGAATCCCATTTAATATTGAACGCAACTTATGTTCACTAGCTTGAAGCTCGGAAGTCTTATTTTGGACTTGTAGTGCTAGAGAACCACTTGGATTTTGATAGACTTCAGCTTGCTGAATTGCGATCGCTAATTGCACCGATAATTGCTGTAGCAACTTAATTTCATCTTCTTCCCAATCACGGGTTCTAGAACATTGATGAACAATTAGCAATCCCCATAAAGTTTGAGTGTTCTGGCGATTATTGAGTTGATTATTTGATTGGTTATTAGAAGCTGAGCTATTACTTAGAGGCACAGCTAATAGAATTGGTGCAATTACATTTGCCTGAACCTGAAAGCCATCCAACATTTGCACATGGCATTCTAAAAAATCAGCACTATGTATATCAGAATTGGCAAAAATCTTGCCATCTAGACATTCGTTCAACTGCTCTTCAGAAAGATGGGCACAGAGATCCTCACCCCCAAAGTCTAAACAAGCAGGAAAAGGCGGAACTACTGCTTCAGCAATAATTCTACGGCTCATATCCTCATCAAATTTATAAATAAGCGTGCGATCGGTTTGGAGAAATTTACTGATTTCCTGAACTACAGACTGACAAATGTCTTCTAGATTAATAAACTGACGAATATTTAGAGCTATTTGCGAAACTAGCTCTTTACCTCTGCAAACCCGCTCTAGTTGACGAGCTAGAGTAAAGTATTCAAGTAAACTACGGATACTCTGTTGTAATGAATATTGGGTAATATCATTTTTAATCAAATATTCATACGCTCCCAAACGCATCTTGCTCACAGCATTTCTTGCGTCTTCACTTCCAGTAAGCATGATGACTGGAAGTTTGAGATCTAACGCCTGTTCAATGTTATTACTCTGAGCATGGTCTCGCATAGTCTCAACTAAGACTATGCCATTGCCATCAGGCAAACCAATATCAACCAATGTAGCATCAGGCTTTTGCGATCGCCATAACTCTAATCCTTGCGTAAGAGTTTCAGCTTCTAAAATACGATAGCTATTATCGAGATCACACTCAATATATTGACGAAATAGTAAACGATCATTTTTATCGTCATCCACTATCAAAATAGTTTTCGCATTAGACATGGCTTAAAAACTCATTTCCGCAAGAGTTTACCATGAAAATTGCTAAGCTTTCAAGAAAAATTAACGTGGTTTCACCGTATAGTCATCAAGAATTTCTCTCCCTCGCCGAGTCAGTGTTTCGGAGCCTTCTAGCATGAGCAAGTATTGTCCACGATCCAAACAACTTCGACAGGAAATCGACAAGCTGCTTTTAAAAAACCATCCATATAAAGTACCAATCAAACCACCAATTACAATCCCAATCAGTCCAGAGGTTGAGGCGATCGTCAATAATGCCTGATGCCATTCAAGATTGGGCAATTTGATACTGAAGATCAGATATAAGATCACACCCATGACAGTACTAATTACGCCTACCCAAAACATGCCTCGTTTGGCATAGCGCCATGCGGTATAAGTGGGATTAAATAAGCCCACACTATCGGGGCTGCTGTAACCTTTGCCGACCAGAGCAAGATGCTCTGGCGAGATGCCATGACATTGAAGCAAGCGATAAGCTTCAAAAGCTGAAGATTCGTCAGGTAATACAGCAATCATCAGTCGAGAATGTTTTGAGCGTGTGTGAGTCACAAGTGATGCCTACTATCAACTGAATGTTTGAGTCAGAACGGATAAATATGCCTTTCTAGATTCTACAAAATTTCAGAGGGTTAAAGTCATTTTTTAAAGATTCATTCTAGTTTGGCGATCGCCTGATGATCAATCAGTACCTGATCCGTCAGCAAATCTCTTACTTTCGCCATCAAAACACGCCGATCATCGATTTCAAAATTAACGGCAATGCGATCATCCCCTAACTGTCCTGAAGGATCTAGTCTGGCAATACAAACTTGATCCCCATCCGATTTTTTACTACTTGCCGCTAGTGAGCGAAAATCCGATTGTTTCAGCAATTGGCTACTAGTCATACGTCCAAAGTTATCATAGGTAACCTCAGCCTGTGAAATATCAGCAACCTCACCGATATCCAGCCAAATTTCGGTTTGTCCTGCGATCGCGGCTTGCAAAATTAATGGCTCATTGCGTTGACAAGGATATTTTGTGCCTTTCTCAAACAATGTATAGAAAGAATATTGATGCAGATAAGGTTCCCAAAGGCGAATCGCATAGCTATGACGTAAATGATCTACGATCGCGATCGCCTGACCTAAAACTAAAGCCCCATGAACAACTGCTTCAAATGGTTTGCCAAACTTGACTTTAGATTTGCCGAAATACGAAGTGATCAATTGCTGAATTGCCACAATCTGGCAACTGCCACCGACTAATAGAATCTGCTCGATCGCCGCCTTGCTAATGCCCCGATTTAGACCAATGGTGAGAACTTCATCAATAGCTTCGCGCAACTGCTCAAGCATCTGATTTTGTTCGAGGATTTCCGTCAATTCATCTTGATTAAGCCGCAGTTCGTGAGAAATCATGTTCGTATCTAGCCAAATTGCCCTGACTTCCTGAACTAGTGACAATTTAATTTTGATTTGTTCCGCTATTTCTAAAATACTTAGCCAACTAGTTTCGCCAACCTGCGATCGCGTCATTCCTAATTGCCGCAAAAAATGCTCAGCAATCCATCGATCAATGTCAATCCCACCAATATAAGCATCAGATTTGGCGATCGCTTCAGCTTTAGCAACTTGTTTATGAGTGGTGGCATTAGAGATCGGCGCAGTCCGCACTAAACTCAAATCTAACGTACCACCACCAAAATCAATCACTAATACCAGAGCATTTGGTCGAGTAATCGCGTAGCCCAAAGCGGCAGCAGTAGATTCATCGATAATTTGGAAGTTAGGAACTTTTAGTCGTTCAGCAAAGTTACTAAACCAGTTGAGATATGCCTCAAATGCGCCAACGGGAACTGTAAAGATTAATTGCGTTGGTTGGATATCTTGTAATAGTAAGCGCTGCCATAATTCCGTCAAGAAGATTTCCGCGATCGCTTCGGCATCATAAAGCTTGCCATCAATCTCACGCGCAGGCGATCGAAAACTAGCAACAATATCTCGCTTAAATCCTTGGAACAATCGCTTCGATTGATTTTCTAATAAATATTGCGATCGCGCTTGTTCTCCAAATAGAAATTCCCCATAATTCGTCTCAGAACCATGCGCATAGACTAAACTCGGCACTAGCCAAGCCGTTCCCTCGTTTGTCTCAAAACCATGAGAGATATTATCGAAATGCAAAGTTTTTGGTGCGGCAGTATCGCGATCGCTGTCCGTTGTAAGAATCGAGATCGCAGTATTACTAGTTCCAAAATCAATCGCAACAACAGTCATGTTTAGCTTGAGTTAAAGTAGATATATGGCAATCTTAAATAGTGTGTTCGTCCGAACACACTATAGATACGGCTCTATGTTGTGTTCTGAAATATCAAGGAGCATAAAATCCATGAAAGTAATCATGACCGCGATCGCTACGCTTGGGGCGATGACTACATTTGCAGGCTCGGCACTTGCAGATGTCTCAATTAGCATCAGGTTTGGATCAAGTCCCTCAACCAATACCTATCGCACCTACGATTCCTATCGCTCTAATTATCAGCGTACTTATAGCAATCCTTACTACCAAAACTACAGACAGCATCGAAATGTTAACTCTGGAGTGATTGTTCGGGAGATAGTCCCTAGCCATAATTACGGCAAAACATGGAACCATCCTTCTGCTCCTACAGTGATCTATTCTCCTAATTTTCCTGCGGCAAATCAATCGGTATATAACCCATATAATGCCAACCTTGGAGGATATAACAACTATCCTACAGCGAATCCATCGATGATTTATAACCCCCATAACGTTAACCTTGGAGATCGCTATATTGTCGAGCAACGAATCATTCGTATTCGCTAAAAAAAAGAGCCTGCAAATGCAGGCTCTTTTTTTATGATTTTTTAAGCAGGTTGCTTAAGATTTTCTTCACCTTTAGTGATCGTTATTGATTCAATGCGATCGCCGCCCTGAATTTTTTCGACTAAATCCATACCTTCGGTTACATAGCCAAATACAGCATAGGAACCATCAAGAAAGTAGATATCATCAAGAGCTAAATAAAACTGGCAAGACGCAGAATTAGGAGACTGCGATCGAGCCATGGCGATCGCGCCCTTGTTGTGCCGTAACTTTGGCTTTTTGGTGGGTGGTAAAATTTCGCCATAGACAGGCTGCTTTTCCCCATCAGGCAAAATTTCGAGCGGGATATAACGAGGCTGTGAAGTTACGGGGTCTGTGAAATTACCCGTACCATTGCCAAGGGGATCTCCACCCTGCGCGACAAATGGGGTTGGCTCCTTAACCACACGATGAAAAGTTAAGCCGTTATAAAGTCCACGTTTGACTAAATCGGCAAAATTCCCTGCGGTAAGTGGTGCACTAGCACCATCAAGCTCGATTTTAACGGTTCCAGATTTTAGTTTTAATTCCACCGTTGCTGAGCCTTTAAGCTGCACAAATTTAGCAAGCGCCGCCTCTAGAGAGTTTTCAGGACTTTCACTAGGTTTTGGCGATGCTGGGATCGTAGCGATCGCTGTAGGCTTGCTGCTTGCTGTAGGAGAAGCTTTTGCTGATGCACTTGCTGAGGCAGTTGGCGAAGCGCTTGCCGAGACACTACCGCCATTTGTGCAACTTGTGAGCAAAAAACTCACTGCTAAAAAACAACTAAGAATCCAACGCAACATGTTTAACCCTTGATAACGTATGTAAATTGTATACTCCCTTTCCAATGAATAACTAGTTGTGATCGGCTTTGCCGATCACAACTAGTTATTCATTTCATAAAACTGAAGAATCTGTACCGACCGCTGCGCGGGAAGTCCAGATTCTTCGGTTTTATATTTAATCATGTCTAGCTACTTTGATGAGATGCGGCGCATCTCATCTAGTTATAGCCCTTCCAAGGGCACTGCCAAAAACTTGGCAATTTCTGCTGCCCGATCTTCGAGAGCGGTTAAAGCGATCGGCTGACCCACCTCTGATAGAGGTAGATCGCCTTTGCCCTTAACTCGCAAATATAAGGCTCTCTTAGGACTCAGACCATTGCGAATTTCGACACGAACCGCCTGTACATCAGCAATCTTGTAAGTCAATTCAATATTTTTGCTCTTACTGCGTCCTTGTCGATAAAGTGTCACCTTGCCACTGTTGCGATCGAACTCGTTGTAGCCACTACCATAATCGATCGCCATCACATATAGCAGGTATAGCTCTAGCAATGTGCCAGCTACTCCATAAAAGGAAAGTGCCAAACCTTGAGGCACAAATTCCAACTGTAGGGGATCAGAAAACGGTAGCAAATTAATCTTTAAGAAACTCGATATTCCTGCTAGCAAAAAGCCCGACGCACCTATGGCAACAATAACCGCAAAGCAATAGTTACTAAAGCGCCGTGACCCGACAATGTCATATCGCAGAACATTGGATTGAGATTTTGTAGTTACCATCGGTTGAAACAATATTAAAAAAATTACTATGCCAAGGAACAGTATATAGCGGCTTGCAGTCTCTAGTATGTGTAAACTACTCGTAAGTAGCTAATCAAAATTAAAAACCCAGAGCCAAAATCTGCACCGCCCGCTACGCGGGCAGTGCAGATTTTGGGGCTTTATATTTAATTTTGATTAGCTACTCAAGCAGCAATTCTCGTTCTCAAAACCAATTTTGAGATTTGGGATCAATGACCAATAGCCTTAATACGGAGAGTTGCTGGATATATCTATGCTTCAGGCTGATCGCGATCGCAATCAGTTGTATACCAAAAGATTTGCTAAGAAATGATGCGTAGAGTATCTTGATTAGACAAGTGACTCAAGACTAATTTCCAACCGTTACTTACCGACAATTACCTTTCCAAATTAATCGTGAAAAAATCACTCAATTATTCCTTAAAGCAAAGCCTACTCGCAGCGATCGCCGTTAGTTGTGTTGCGGTTATGTCAGCTTGCCAGCAACCACCAGCACCAACAGAAACTGCGGCAACCACTAAACCTACAGCCGCAGCAACGGCAAGTCCTACCACTACCGCATCAGCATCTCCCACCACAAAGACTCCTGAATCTGCACCAGATAAAAGCCCTGCAACCGCTGCTAGTCTTGACAAGGTCGCAGGTGAATATACAGTCGTTTTAGACCCTAAAGTTTTAGCGGATGCTGAAAAAGAGGGTGTTAAATCCGTTACAGGTAAATGGACAATTAAACCCGAAGGTACTTTTGAAGCTACCCTCAAAGCAGTCTCTACTAAAGATGAAGTCCAAGAAATCAAGACTGCTGGCAAAATTTCAATCAAAGATGGCAAGGTTGTTTCTCAAGTTGAATCCGTTAATGGAGAAAAACCACCCCAAGCTCCTCCCGAACAGCCTTACACCTTGTCCGCAGATGGCAAGGAATTGCAAGCTGATGGTCAGCCTGTAAAATTGGTCAAACAATAATCTTTTTAGGCAAGCAAGATCGCACTGCGATTTTGCTTGTTCTTTTAAGACTGTGGACAAAATTAAAACCAAAAAGAGAGTTGCGGCGCTTTGCACCGCAACTCTCTTTTTGGTTTAGCAAATACCGAATCAAACTCGCTACAAAATGTATAACAGCTTCTACTCATCTCACGATCGCATTTATAACTTTGAAGAACTAGCTTTCCCAACGGAAGGTGTGGAATTTGAACTGAATGATCGCCCCGCTAAACGTCCATATATTGCCTTCAATATGGTGTCTAGTGTCGATGGAAAAGCGACAACCTATCAAGGGAAACTTACAGGCTTAGGCTCGCGTCCCGATCGCCTATTAATGCAAAGACTGCGATCGCAATTTGATGCTGTTTTAGCTGGAGGCACGACGCTACGCCAAGATGCCTTTATCCCTACAGTACCTCCTGAACTATTAGAGGAACGTCAAAAGAACTTTTCGCAGCCTCAGCCTCTCGGCATCGTGATTAGTAATTCGGGTAATCTGCCTAGCGATCATCGGTTTTGGAATGCTGGGAAAGATTTGCGAATTGCTTTGCTGGGACAAGACACTTCCGTCGAACCTTGGCTCGAAGAGAAAGCGCAAATTTTTCGATTCCCAACCAATGATCACCAAATCGATATAAAACAAGTATTGGCAATGCTTTTTGAGAAACTTGGGATTAAGCGTCTTTTAGTGGAAGGTGGCCCCGCCCTAAATTATTCGCTAATCTCTCAAGGTTTAGCTGATGAGTTGTTTTTGACGTTATCTCCTCATATAGTTGGCGGAGCTGACAATATGACTGTTGTTGGCGGTTCTGGTTATGGGCTTGGTGGTACTGATTTGCCCAATCTCAAGTTGCGATCTCTATACCACCATGAATCAGAGTTGTTTTTGCGCTATCAATTTTAGGGCTTACGCAAGCAACCCAAGAACTCAAGTTCTTGGCTAAAAGCTCAAGTCTGCTGAAGCAGACTAAAGAATAATTCCAATTAACCCGTTTCAACGGGTTTGAACTTGTAGCCCGCACTTGCGTGCAGGGCTACGCTATCAATTTGTTAATGCAAACCTTTAAGTTGGCGCACAAGATGAATAATTTCTGGCAAAATTAGCTGCTCGATCGCTAGTTTTACAGCATTACTCGAACCAGGGAGCGAAAAGACTAGCTTACCTTGATAGATTCCTGCCTCCGATCGCGAGGCGATCGCTCTAGAGCCGACTTCTTGCCAACTCAAATAACGAAACATCTCGCCAAATCCTGGGAGTGTCTTTTCGAGTAAAGCAGCGATCGCATCGTAAGTTGTATCTCGTGGCGCAATCCCTGTCCCGCCATTGAGAATAATCGCATCAAGATCTGCGATCGCGGCTAGCTTATACATTTGCTCGCGAATCTCGTCAGGTTCGTCTTTGACTAGGGTGTAGTAGTCCAGCAGATGCCCAGCATTAATCATCGACTGTTTGATAAAGTTACCGCTTTTGTCGGTTTCTGGTGTGCGGGTATCGCTGACGGTAATTACTGCAAAATGGACTTGATAGGACGGTGGATCGGGACATGGATTTTGAGAAGGCTTCATAGTTTTTAGTTAAGTATAACCTTGTAATGTTTTAGCATTTGCGCCACTATCTCTAAACTCACTACAAAAATTTAGAACAAGGCTAACCCATGCTAATATATCAAATGTGATATAAAGCGATATGGGAAATCAAAGTAAACCTTTAGTTTGGCTACATGGAGAAGTTAAAACTCCGCCTTTCAGTCAAGAAATTCGGGTAGAAACAGGTGTTCTACTCAGGCAATTGCAGCAAGGAGTTTCTCTTGGATTACCTCATTCTCGTCCTATGCCAAGTATCGGAGAGGGTTGTCATGAGTTACGCATTAGAGATGTTGATAAAAACTGGAGAATCATTTATCGAATTGATGATGATGCAATTGTAATTGTGGAGGTCTTTAATAAATCAACGAGAACGACTCCCAAGAATGTGATTGAAGTTTGCAAGAAACGCCTTAGTAAATACGATGCTGACTAACAGGATTAATACGATGGATTTAGATAAAAGAGCGCGTTTAGAGGCTAAGGGTTGGAAGGTTGGCACAGTTTCAGATTTTTTGGAGTTAACGCCTGAAGAGTCTGTTTTGGTAGAGATTAAGTTGGCTCTTAGTCAAAGCTTAAAGGAGCGTCGGCAAAAGCTGATGACTCAAAGTGAACTTGCTTCTAAGATGAGTTCTAGTCAGCCTCGGATTGCTAAAGCTGAAAGTGGTGATGCTTCTGTTTCTATTGAGTTATTGATTAGGGCAATGTTGGCGACTGGCGCGACTCCTCAAGATATTGGACAGGTTATTGCTGGTGTAGGTTAAGCGATCGCTAGATGTATAGCTCTAGAAAAATTTATAAGCTATGCTTAAAAGGCAAGGAGGACAAATGTATGACGATCAAAGAGCAATTAATTCGCGAAATTGAGCAAGCACCTGAAGCCTCGTTGATTAAATTTATGCAAATTTGGCAGTTTGCTAAGCAGTCAGGTTTTACAGCAATTAGTTCTGAGGATTGGGAACAACATCAGGAAACTTTGTTTGTTTTACAAAATGATGCTCTTATGAAACAGATATCTCGTTCTATGGCAACCCATGAGCAACGGCAAGGTTATCAGCCTAGTAAGGAAGAGATGGATGAGATACTTAGTTTTTGAGGGTAATACATGGGAGGCTTATGAGGATCTCAGACAGAAAGATAAGAACCTGCATAAGAATCTTTGTAAAATTATCAAAGAGTTACTGCGGGACGATCCTGCTAAGGGGAATCGTGTAAATGCTTAACTTTCTTCCGCTAAAAATATATATGCGATCGCACCATCAGTCCTTTGTGGGGCAATTCCACCAGAGTGAAGCTAAATGTCTTGATTTAAGGTAACGGAATCAAATATTTGAAACTTACTCATGTTTTTGCATCTAATTTATCTAGGATGCGTAAACCTTCTTGGACATTACCTCTTGCAGCCATTACTTTAAACCTGTTGTAGGTATCGAATTCAGCCAGAACAATAGTTGATAATTCTTCCATAAGCTTATTGACGCTAATTCCTCGTGACTGAGCTAGTTCCTTTAATCTTGTATGTTTATCATCGGGAAGCCGAATTGTTAAAGTTGCCATAAGTGTTATCTCCTAACGATTTGTTCTGGCTTGAGAATGGATAAGTTGGGGAAGATGAGATCACTGTTTAAGAAATCTTTGATATTTTTTGTGGCAATAATTTGAGCATTACCTGCGATCGCTAGTTCTATTAAATGGTTATCTGCTTCGTCTCTCAAGTTAGGTCTCCACAAATAGTAAATATCAATCCATTGACAGACACTCATGAAAGCATCAAGTAAGGCAAAAATCTCCTGTTTTGTCAAAGTACATTGGGTAATGATTTCTTCTCGCAGAACTACTGACTCATATTCTAAAAATAAGTTGTTTCCCATCAGTGGTTGATATTCTCCTTGAAGGCAGAGCCTAATCAACTCTCGACTTGCTCCAGTGGAGCCTATTAGAGCGCTGATTAAAACGCTAGTATCAACGACAATTCGGGATTTCATGGTGACATGATAGCATATATGCCGCCATACTAATACTTGATAAGCATTATCTCTATACACAAATGCTCTACCTTCTTTGCTTTTACCGATAAATTATTCCTGCGGTTGGGGATTTTGGGTTAATGTGTGAGGCTTTGGGCTAAGCATTCCCAATTTGAGGGCATCTAAAAATTTATAAACATTTGCGGGAATGCTTAGCCCCTACGGAAAAAATTGCTAAAATTTTAGGAGCTTATAGTGAGGCTGGGTGCGTGATGAGTTGGTTGAAGGGTTTGTTTGGTGGTAAGTCGGACGGATCGCCGTCTCTTGTGCCGTTAACCGATCGCGGATATGAGCAGTTATCTCTGCAAGTCCTGCAAGGTGTGGCGGCTAATTGGGATAAACAGAATGTCTAAGAATTTTGGATTTGGCGGTCAAAAATCAACTCCTAAAAAAAAGTCTAAAGCTTCAGGGGAAAGGCATATAGATAATCACTCTTGGCATCATAAAGATGATTCTTTTTGGTATACAAAAGGGCGTTCTCTAGTAGATTCAAAAAAATATGAAGAAGCCATCATAGCTTTTGACCATGCTATTCGATGCAACCCTAAAAACTATAATGCTTGGAATAGTAAAGGTAACTGTCTATGTTATAAATTTAAAAGATATAAGGATTCAATTACTGCTTACGAGAAAGCTATCAAAATTAATCCTAATATTTCTGGTTTATGGGCAAATAAAGCATATTCTTTAGCTAAATTAGGAGAGCATGAACAAGCAATATTAGCTTATCATACTGCTATCAAAATACCTTCAAATCCAGATGAAAGACCAAAATATTGGAATGGGATGGGTTTTTCTTATACTGATCTAGGACAGTATGAGAAGTCAATTGAAGCCTATGATCGAGCTACTGATATCAATCCTAACTATTATCAAGCTTGGCTTAACAAAGGAATTTCTTTGGACAAATTAAATCGTCATGAAGATTCTCTTGAAGCTTATAATGAAGTCATTAAATTTGATAGCAATAACTATAGAGCGTGGAATTGTAAAGGAATTTCTCTAGCTAAGCTAGAGCGTTACGAAGAATCGCTCAAAGCTTATAATCGAGCCATTGAAATTAAACCTGACTACCATGAGGCTTTGTATAACCAAGGCGTTCATCTTTATAACTTTAAGTATTATAGAAAGGCGATAGAGGCATTTAATAAAGTTATAGCTCTCAATCCAGATTATGTCTATTGGGCTTGGCACGGTAAAGGTAGCTCATTATCCTCCTTAGGAGATGAGGAAGAAGCTATCGAAGCATATGAAAGTGCTATTAAGATTGTACCTAATCATCAATCTTGGAATGGCAAAGGAATTGCTCTAGCTCAATTAGGGCAATACGAAGAGTCTATCCAAGCATATGATAATTCCCTAACGATAAATCCCAAAAATTGGATGGCTTGGATTAATCGCGGCACTGCTGCGCTACATCAGATTGACAAGTCAATAGGTGCTTGTTTATTACCACTAGCAATGCAAAATCTCAACTTAAATCAGCGTGGTTTTCAAGGACAGATTGCTTGTATTAATGAAGGTTTTAAATACGTTATTCAAGAAATTGATTTAGAAGGTTGTGGACAACTACATCGGGCAATAGGAAATGCTCATTATTTTTATGGGCGACAGCAGAAAGATACTTTCATTTTTTGGAGGAAGTCAATTTCTAGCTACGAAATAGCAATAGGAAGCCTTACAGCCACAGAAGAATTGGAAAGTGTCCATCTAGAAACTTTGCAGGACTTAATTCGCGTCTTTTTAGGATTGTGTGAGTCTGAAAAAGCAGAAAGTCTGTTGAGAGAAGGAACTAGTTTTCTGAATGCAAGATTGATACAAAAATCAGGATGTCATAAAGAACAATTTGAGCAGAAATTTAGACCACGATTTAATGATTTAACTGTCGAACTGTATGTACAACAAGGCAAATTAATTGAAGCCTTAGAAATTGCGGAAAAAAACAAAAATGATTTCTTGAGTGCTTTACTCTTGGCAAATAGCAATGAGCCAAGTCCCACCTACGCAAAAATGTGTGCCTTCCTCCATCAACATCCTACCACTGCAATTATCTACTGGCATTACGGAGACAACACCATCACCACTTTTTTGCTTGCTCTTAATGATTCATCTGAAATCGTCCTCACTTTACCTGCAATCCCCATAGAACCAAATGCTGTCCGAGTCAACGAACTCAAAAACTGGATTACCGTATGGCAAAAGGACTATGCTAACTATGGTGGCAAAGCAAGGAAATCTGACCAAGAGTCCAAACGAAAAGACAAAAATCATCCTTGGCGTATCCAGATGTGCGATCGCTTTAATAACCTCAAAACCATACTATGCATTACAGCTATTGAAGAATCATTAAAAAGCTATTCTCACTGCACTCATTTACTTCTTATCCCTCACGGAGACTTACACTTATTCCCCCTAGACAGTCTCTTCAATCCAAAATACACTATCTCATATTTACCCAGTATCAAAGTTGGCATCAACTTTAGTAACCGAAGCAACCCAAGCCATAATCACTTGCTCAGCATAGAAAATCCTGATAGTACAGTCAAACTTGACAATGGCGCAGAGCAAAACCTGCCACAACTCACTGCTGCCGAAGCAGAATCAGAACTTATCTATCAGATGTATGCTAAATTTTCCCAGCCAACTCGCAGAGCTAAAGCTGAAACTACCTTCAAAGAAGTAGTTGCACAAATTACTTCCAAAAATCCCACCCCCCATACTGTCTTGCACTTTACGGGACATGGTTATTATGATTCTCTCAATTCAATCGAATCCGCCCTTGCTCTTAGCAAAAATGATCGCCTAACCCTTCGAGAAATTGCAACCCTTGACCTCAGCACATATAAACTTGCTTGTCTTTCTGCCTGTGAAACTGCTATTACTGGCAACCAAGTTCTTATCAGTTACATTAATCCCATCCAATATAGTAATGGTGAAGAAGATTTAACCAATATTCCCAAGGTAGCAGAATACGTTGGAATTGCAAGCGCCTTCATGTATAGCGGTGTTGCCAATGTCGTCAGCACCCTCTGGACAGTCGAATCTATATCTAGCGCTCTACTCATGATCGAATTCCACCGCTATTACTTAGCAGGAAATTCTGCCGCCACAGCCCTCGCCACTGCAAAACATTGGTTACGCAATGCAACTTGCGAAGACCTAAGCAACTGGTATCACCAAGAAATTAAACATCTACCACCTAACCATAGTTTGATTCCTTGGTTGTATGATCGCCTTGATGATATGTCTGCATCAACGGACTCGCACCCCTACAGCCACCTCTATCATTGGTCAGCATTCACCATCACAGGACTATGAAAGACTACGAAGCCGTTACCCTCAAAGCATTTTTAGCAGCCTTAGCCAATCAATCTGCTCCCCTCCCTGCTGAAATCCAAACCCAACTCAATCAGAGCAGCGCAAATCACGATCAGCATATCGCACAGCTTGATGCGATCGCTCGTCAAAATCCCGACCTTAAAGAACCATACTTAACTGCCCGTAAATTGCTAGATTCTCCACAAGAACGAAACAAAGGAACAAGAGTTAAACCAAATGCCGTCGATGAACTACAAAATCCTGAAAGCTTAACGCTCGACAACATCAGCCATTTTCGCGATGAAACACCCCTAGAATCATATGTAAAACAGCTAATCAAAACTGACGATCAAACACTTTCCAAAGTCACCACATCTATTTTAGAATCTGCCAACTCAGTAGAAGCTGCGCCTTGGTTTATATTTAATCTGCCCTCCTGATACTCTGATGACAGAAACCAACAGACTTATTTATCCAACAATCGATCTATTTGTCTATGACCTTGCCGAAGGACTAGGACAGAGTGACGAAAGAGTCGAGCAAAACCGCGAGAATTTTTGGCGAAGAATCTATGGCAAGAAACTGACAGTCCAACAACTAGAAGCTGCTAGTCAAATAGAATTAGAAAATTCTGATTGCATAGAACTCTTAGCTACAGAGCGTTGCCAAGACTTTATAAATCCTCTTGATGGTTATTATTATCCCGTCAAACTTGGTGACACCTATGCTCTACAAGTTAACTGTTCAAGCGATCGCGAAGATACTGTCTTAGAAGACGAACCTCGTGACATCAAAAATTTCTCACAAATCCAACAAAATATCCTCTCCAATCTCCACTGTCAGAACAAAGCGTCTAATCACATCGGTCAAACTTGGTTTGCTTGGGCGCAACTAACTTCAGTCACTCAAGATCCAACGACAACAGCCAAACAAATCTACACACAACTACAAATATTCGATCATCCCGATTGGGAAAAAGATTTAAAAACGGAACTCAAAACTACTGAAGTTAAACTCTTAGGCGCAAACTGTTATGAACTATGGCAACTACCATCCGATCGCGGGGATCTCAGCCAAAGCAAACATCTCCTCATTAGCCTCTTTCCCCATGAACTCAGTCTTGACACAATTGATTCTAAAATTTCCAATCTCTATCCCAGCTTAATGCGCCTATTTTTATATCGCCACAAAATCATCTGGGCATACGATCTTAGTCGCCAATCCAAAGCTAGGCTCAAAAAAGATGCGAAACATATCCAAATCGCGATCACTGATGACAGCACCAAAACTGATTTAGTTGCACTCCAACAAGATTTAAAATCCACCTTAAACTTGATGACCACCTATGCCGAAGAATTGATCTATTTAGAGGATCAAAAAAACACCATCGAGACCAATCTCAAAAACTATCAAAAGCAGCTTCAACAATTTGAAGAGCCCAAGCAAGATATCGATCAGCCATTCCTAGAGAAATTCACCGTGATCGTCACCGACAAATATCTCCCGCAAATTACCGCCGATCTCGCCAGTCTCAGCCCAGCCCAAAAATCCCTCGAAAACTCCGTTCGCAATATCGAAGGCATCATCAACATCGAACAAGCCAAAAGCGATCGCAACCTCAATCAAACCATCTTTGCTGTTGGTACAGGCTTAGGCACAAGCCAAGTCGCCGCAAGCATCATTGTTGCTCAGTTCCCCGCCAATCTCATTCCGACAAAATCCGATACACATTTTTTAATTTACATGGGTGCAGTCTTTTTTGGGAGCATAATAATTGGCATATTTTTTGGCGGTGTCATTTGGCTGAAGTTGCGATCGCGCAACTCTAAAAATCCTTAAATCAGTTTTAAGCTAACCCATTCCCAAATTAAAATGATCGTCACATCCCAGAGAGCTTGAAGCGATCGCTACACAAATCTTTTTTTCAGAACTAGAATCCGATTGCTTTTTTTCGCTTGCGTCAAGGTGTTTATGGCGATCGCATTACTTATCAAAAATTTGCGATCGCGAAAACTTTGCCCTAGACATAGATCTAGACCATCCCAACGCCATTGCAGCTCAGGGGGAACAATTTCTACATCTAGTGTCTGCTATGATGCATAGTGGAAATTTAAACACTAGATTTGTTTATGGTGGCTCAAATTAAGACGGCTCAGATTAAGACGAATCCAACAAAAAACAACCAGAATCAGACCAAAACTAATCCAACAGATCTCAAATCGCCTAAAAGCGCATCTATCGTGACCCCAATTAAAGGCAATGTGCAGGTGTTTATCGCGCCCCATCGTAATCTCTACGCTGATATCATCGCGCAAGGCTTGCGGGTAGCGGGTCAAGGCACACAGGTATTACTAGTACAACTATTTCAAACAGGGATTAATCAAGGCTTGAAAAATCCTCGGCGGCTGGTCGAAAACTTGGAATGGCTCCGTTGTGAAGCTCAGCGCGACTTGTCACAAGATGATATCGAATTGACGGATGTCGAGAAATTGGCGGTACTGGAGCTATGGGAATATGCCAAAGTTGCGATTAAGTTAGAACATGCAAGTTTAGTTATTTTAGACGAAGCGAATTTGCTTGTGGCGCGATCGCTAATTACAGAGGAAGAATTGCTAGAGGTGCTAGAAACGCGATCGCCCAAGGTCAATATCATCTTGACAGGCGCATCAATGCCTTCTCGCATTGCCGACTACGCTGATCAAGTCACCCACCGACGCAGTTAGACTACAAAAAAACTTTAAAAAGTGCTGCGAAGCAGCACTTTTTAAAGTTTTTTTGTTAAGAAATCTCTCTTTCTTAATCATGAGCCAAGCTTGAAGGCTTCTAGAAATAGTCCATATACCAAGCCTAACTTAATAGAATTCAATATTTCAGTAGTCAGTAGTCTTGGGGCTAAGCTTCCATCAACAGAAGTTACTCTTTTAGTACTATAAACATAGCGATTAGTAAGCTCCACAATCAAAACTACAATGGCTGCGCTCACGATATCTTGCTCAGATTTTGCTCCAGACACAGTGGAGATAACCGATGCTAAAAAGAAGCCTAGCAATAGACTAATCAAGATAAAAGATGTGCGCCGCCAAGGATTCCGTGACCATTGCGATAGTCTCGTAGCGCTAACACTGACAATTGTACTAAGACGAGTATTTTGCATAAAAATCTCTCAACTTCGTTATATGGTAACGATTAGCGGCATTTCGCGCCGCTAGTCCTAGATGCTTGCATCAATCACGATTCGTAGGGGCAATTCATGAATTGCCCCTACGAATGAATGAGGCTTTCAAGTCGTTTTACGTAAGTTCTATACTAGCTAAAAACTAGTTTGTCATCCTCAACCGTGATCGAAATCTGATGACCTTCCGCAAAAGTTCCTTCTAGAATTTTATTGGCGATCGGATTTTCGATTTCCCTTTGAATCGCTCGTTTTAAAGGACGCGCACCATAGGAAGGATCATAGCCAACCGCAGCAATATAGTCTTTCGCTTCTTCGCTTAGTTTTAAAGAAATCTTGCGATCGCTAAGTCGATTCTCAATACGTTTAATTTGCAACGCGGCAATCGAGCGAATTTCATTGCGCCGTAAAGCATGGAAGATCACTGTCTCATCGATACGATTGAGAAATTCAGGACGGAAGTGATTGCGAAGGACATCAAGGACTTTATCGCGCATTTCATCATAGCGAGAGTCGCCATCAAGATCGCTGGATAAATCCTTTGATACTTCAAGAATGCGATCGCTACCGATATTACTGGTCATGATGATCACCGTGTTTTTGCAATCCACCAAGCGCCCTTGACTATCGGTAATCCTCCCATCATCGAGAACTTGTAAGAGAATATTAAATACATCAGGATGCGCCTTCTCGACCTCATCAAATAGTACTACTGAGTAAGGATGGCGACGCACGGCTTCAGAGAATTGTCCGCCTTCCTCATAGCCGACATATCCAGGAGGCGCACCGATTAATCGCGAAACCGAATGTTTCTCCATATATTCCGACATGTCGATCCGCACCATCGAGGCATCGGAATCAAATAGAAATTCGGCAAGGGTGCGAGCCAGCTCAGTTTTGCCCACGCCTGTGGGGCCCAAAAATAGGAATGAACCAATCGGGCGATTGGGATCGTTCATCCCCGCACGGGCTCGACGGATGGCTGAAGCCACCGAAGTTACCGCTTCTTCTTGACCAATAACGCGATCATGGAGGTGTTTTTCTAGAGTCAGTAATTTCTGCCGTTCTGACAGTAATAATTTGTTAAGAGGAATTCCAGTCCAACGCGCTACAATTTCGGCAATATCATCTTCAGTAACTTGCTCACGAGACAGAGAACCTTCAGAACCCGCAAGGCTAATTTCTAACTCAGCTTCATCAAGATTTTTCTCTAACTCAGTTAATTTTCCATATTTGAGTTCGGCGGCTTTGTTAAGATTGAACTCGCGCTCCATCTGATCGATTTGCTGCTTGGTTTGATCGATTTGTTCTTTTAGTGAACGTAAATTCGTCACGGCATCTTTTTCAAGTTGCCAACGATCATTGAGACTGGTAAAGCGATCGCTTAATTCATTCATCTCATTGTCAAGGCGTTCTAGTCGATCCTGTACGGCTTTGCTGCTCTTGTTCTTATAGACTACTTTGCCATCTGCTTCCATTCGTTCGACTGCGGTGGCATCTTTTTCTTTTTGCAAAGAAAATCTTTCCATCTCTAGCTGTCTGATCCGACGATCAATTTCATCTAGCTCTAGTGGTCGGGAATCCATTTCCATTTTTAATTTGGCTGCTGATTCATCCACAAGATCGATCGCTTTATCTGGCAAAAAACGATCGGTAATATAGCGATTAGAGAGAGTCGCCGCTGCTACTAGCGCTGAATCAGAAATAGTTACGCCATGGTGTAATTCGTAGCGCTCTTTTAAACCACGCAAAATCGAAATTGTATCTTCGACTGTCGGCTGCTCGATTAAAACTTGCTGAAAACGACGCTCTAGAGCTGCATCTTTCTCTATGTATTGACGATATTCATCTAAGGTCGTTGCTCCAATACAGCGCAATTCACCCCGTGCTAACATCGGCTTGAGAATATTTCCTGCATCCATTGCGCCCTGCTGTGTGGCTCCTGCACCCACCACAGTATGCAATTCATCAATGAATAGCACTATTTTACCATCGGAATTGAGAACTTCTTTTAGAACTGCTTTCAGGCGATCTTCAAATTCCCCCCGATATTTTGCCCCTGCAATCAGCGACCCCATGTCCATGCTAATAATTGTGCGGTCTTTGAGAGATTCTGGTACGTCGCCACGAATAATACGCTGGGCAAGTCCTTCTGCGATCGCTGTTTTACCAACCCCTGGTTCACCAATCAACACAGGATTGTTTTTAGTCCGCCGCGATAATACCTGCACCACCCGCCGAATCTCATCGTCACGACCAATCACAGGATCGAGTTTGCCTTGCTTCGCCTGTTCTGTAAGATCGCGACCATATTTTTCCAAAGCCGCATACTTTGCTTCAGGATTTTGATCGGTGATGGTCTGGCTACCCCGTAGTGATTTGATTGTTTCTTCTAATTTTTTGCGATCAATGCTTAAATCCCGATATAGCCGCTTACCGATGCGATCGTCATCGGCTAAGCCCAGCAGCATATGCTCAACTGCCATAAAGTCATCACCAAAGCCCTTGCGACTCTCCTCAGCACGATCGAGCCATACCTCCAAGCTGCGCCCCAAATACAACTGCTCTGGACTCGCCACACGAGCCTGTCGTCGCAAAAATTCTTCAACCTGTCGCCGCGCCCGCGCCATTGGTACAGACATCGCCGCAAATACATTTGTGGTTAAGCCATCTTCTTGCTCCAAGAGCGCCATCAGCAAATGCTCGACTTCAAGTTGTTGATGCTGCGATCGCCTTGCGACCTCTTGCGACTTGACGATCGCTTCCCATGCTTTTTCGGTAAATTTTTTCGGATCGGTTGGTTGCATTGACTTTGGTTACAGCAGGCTTAAGTGTGATTGCTAACGTTAGTTAAAATAAGTTTACAATATAGTTTCTTGTCTATAGCAAACCTAAATAGTTTGTGAGACTATGCGACGAAAGGGCGTACTCTCTTAGACTAGCTTTATACAAACTTAGATCGCGATCGCTGTTACCATCATTGATAATTTCTGGAAAGGAGAAAGCCTTCGATGTCCGTAGTCAATCAGCAAGAAGTTTTGGCAAGCTTTAAGGTTTTGGTAAGCATGGCAAAAGCCGACGGTAAACTGCTTGAAGAAGAGTTTTCCAGTCTTGCCGATACTTTTGAAGAAATCCATCTACCTGAAGGCGTTACCGTTGATCGCCTCTTGAATGAAGAAGATGAGCCAATCGATACATTATTGACCCAAATCACCAGCGAGATCGCGCAGGAGATGGTTTATCAGTCTGCCTATGCGATGGCAAATATCGATGGTGAGTGCAGTTCAGAAGAAAAAGAGCTTTTAGATAAAATTGGTGCAACTTTCACGAGTTCTAGGCTTTGGGGCAAACAAGAATGGCTGGAGACCCTAGAGCGTCGCTCCACCAAATCTTCTATCTCGGAACAGGTGCGTCAAATCGATGATCCTGATAAACGGGCTACTGAGGTTGAGAGTGCAACTACTGATGCTTGTTTTTTGAACGCAGTTTTAGGTGCTTTCCCCATTCCTGGGATCGCGATCGCCTTCGATATGTTGATCTATTGGAATCAACTTGATCTCGCTCAAGCGATCGGTCAAAGCTGGGGTTACGATCGCGCCAACGAAAATCTTCGTAAAGCTCTATTCGGGAGTTTAGGAATTACGGGTACAAGGATCGCAGTTAGTAATCTCGCTAAACTTGTTCCTGTTTTTGGCATGGTAGTTGGTGCAACTACTGCTTATGCAAGTACATGGGCGCTTGGCAAAGTTGCCAACGAATACTATGCATCTGGTGGCGAGATGGATACCTTTAGTCTCCGCCAAGCTTTTAAGCAAGCGAAGAAAGAGGGTGAAGCTGTTTACAAAACCAAAGCTGATGAAATTGCGGCGAAAAAACAAGCGATCGAGCCTCAAGTTCAGTTGCTAAATGAGGAACTGAAAGCAGGAAGTATTACTCCTGAAGAATATCAAGTGAAGCTCAAAGAGCTGCTTTAAAGAAAAAGGGGCGCATCGTCGCCCCTTTTCTTTTTCAAGAAACCACCGAGGTTTTTGGGTGCTCTCTCCTACTTGCCAATTATTCCAAACTAAAGTTTTTAACCAAAGTATTGCCTAAAACCCAAATAAAGAAAGGCGGCGCGAAGCGCCGCCTTTCTTTATTTGGGTTCTCTTTAGCCTAGTGCAGGTATAACTCTGGGTAGTTCAAGGCGTTGTTGAGCCGCAGGACGGCGGGTACGACCTGAGAGACGGAAACTGAGGCTTTGCAGCTCAATATGCAATTGGCGGTTTTCTTTTTGCAGTGCTTCAATCTTTTGTTTGATTGGAACAATCCGTTCGGCAAACTTTGCGCGATAAATATTTGGTAACTCCTGTACTACTTGCTCTAGCATCCGATTGCGATCGCTCATTTCTTGGATGGTGTGACGCAATTCTAAGGTTTCGCGATCTCGATCTTGGATTAGGGCTTGAGACAAAACTAATTGATTTTCGACCATTGCCAGCTTTTCTGCCAAACAGCGCATCTCTTCTGAATGATGCTCATGTACCTCCGCATTTGGCAAAAAGGCTGTATTTCCCTTTACCAAACGAAAAAGCTCTTCAGAAAGCTGCTGTACTAACAGATCCTTTTGTTCTAGATCAACCTTAAGTAAATTAATTTCCTTCTGAAGGTTGGCTGTCATGTCTTCTGAGGCATTCGCGAGTGCATTTACTGTGGCATTCATAGGTGCAATTCATTTAGGGAATTTAGGCTAAGATATATATCATAGAAGTACTCAATTGGCAATTTATATTTGTTGCCGACAGCAATTCTCACTTTAAAAATTAGTTTGCCAGTACCTGCGGCGCGAGAAAACTCAGGATTAGTTTCATAAGCAGGATTACTGTATAGCAAATTAACAATTCTCATTTTTAAAATCGGCTTTGAGGGAAGTTCTCCATCGGCAAACTTCCCTCAAAGCCGATTTTGTTTTTTAGCACCGTAGGTGCTAAAAAACAAAATCGGTTGCATAATTTAGAATTGCATAGGGCAAACATTATTTATCCACTAAAATGATTTTTTTGTGCGATAATTTCAATTAAAATGCATAAAAAGCTTTTCTTGTGAGCTTGATATATGAACATATGGCAATTTAAAGAGGAAATTTCGAGCTTAGTACAAAAATATAAACCCCATGTCGATTTTTTTGCGATTCGGTTAGAGCGATCGCAAGGGGTGGATATTTTTTTACGCAGTGGTAAAGTTGAAACTTTGAGTACGGGTATTTCGATTGGTGGTCAAGTGAGAGCTTGCCATCGAGGTGGGTGGGGATTTGCAAGTTTTAATGATCTACATAGTTTAGAAGCTAAACTACAAGAAGCGATCGCAGCGGCAAAATGGGTTGGCAATGAAGAAACAGAGCTTGCGGTCGTCGAGCCTGTACAAGCGAAGGTATCGCTAATTAAAGAAAATCCGCATCAAATTGAACTCATTGATAAAAAGAATTTGTGCGCTCACTACACAGATATTTTGCGATCGGTTTCTGATCGCGTAGTTAGTACCGCCGTCCGCTATGGAGACTGCACGCAGCAGGTAGTCTTTGCTACATCCGAAGGTACGATGATCGAGCAAGAATGGGCTGACTGGGAATTACGATGCTCCGCGATCGCAAGGGATGGGGAAACAATCCAAACTGGTCGCGAAACTTTCGGCTCAAGAATGGCTTATAGGGATTTGCTCAATTTGGATCAACAAGTAATTGGTGCGGCTCAACGCGCTGTCAGTGCGCTAGATTTACCTACTGTGCAAGGTAATACTTACACAGTAGTGATTGATCCGATTTTGGCAGGATTGTTTGTGCATGAAGCATTTGGGCATCTCTCAGAAGCGGATATGCTCTATGAAAATCCTGACATGTTAGAAACCATGAGCATTGGGAGAAGATTTGGCTCGACTGATTTACAAATTTTTGACGGAGCTGCTACTGCTGACCATCGCGGTAGTTATATTTATGACGATGAAGGTGTGCCTGCGACGACAACCCAGTTAATCGCAGATGGTGTATTAGTTGGAAGATTACACTCGCGGGAGACGGCAGGTAAATTGGGTGAAACAGTAACTGGTAATGCGCGATGTTTGGATTATCATTATCCACCAATCGTGAGAATGACGAATACTTGGATTGGGCGAGGTCAAACATCTGTCGTCGATTTGTTTAACGATATTCCGCTTGGTGTATATGCCAAAAACTGGCAAGGCGGGATGACTAATGGAGAGATGTTTACCTTTACCGCAGGTGAAGCGTGGATGATTCGCAATGGTAAAATCGCTGAGCCTGTCAAAGATGTTACGCTTTCAGGAAATGCTTTTGAGACATTGCAAGATATTGAGGCGATTGGCAATGACTTTGCATGGGACGAGTCAGGCGGTTGTGGCAAAGGAGGGCAAAGTGGCTTAGCGGTTGGTTGTGGTTCGCCAAGCTTAAGAATTAAGAATGCGATCGTCGGAGGTAATGCTCATGGCTAAAGTAGGGACAGAACTCAAAGAAGTTAATCTTCAATTAGTCCAAACGATCGCAGATCAACAACTGACAGAAGATCGCTTGAATTTGCAGCTCAATCGCTTAAGACTGATGTACGACTTTGTATCAGCCTTAAATTCTGCGCAATCAGTTAATGAAATTTATCAAATTGCGATAAATGGAATCTGTACCGCTCTACGAACTTCGCGTTCGGCCGTAATTGCTAAAGACTCTAATCATTGTTTAAAATATCTGGAATCAGTAGGAATTAGTCAAGACTACAAGCAATCTATTGAAGCATTCTTTGGAGCTTTATCTCATCAAATTGAACTCACATTCAGACCTTTTCCTTACTGCGCAATACTTCCTAGCGATCGCATCTTACAAAGTATATGCCAAGCTGAGAGTATTGGAGCCATAGCAGTATTTCCACTAGAATACGAACGTCGTCATTTGGGGGATATTGTCGCGTATTTTGATGTACCAAGGCAATTTACAGAAGAAGAAGTCCAGTTAACACAGACAATTGTTACTTATGTTGCGATCGCGCTAACCCGCAAGCAAGCAGAACTCGCTCTTAAAAGCAGTCAACAATTTATTCAACGAATTGCCGATACCACTCCTAACATTCTCTATATTTACGATATCGAAGAACATCGCAATATATACTGCAATCAAGCTATTACTCACCTTTTGGGATATACTCCCTCAGAGATTCAGTCAATGGGTAACTTACTACTAAATAAAGTTATTCATCCTGATGATTTAAAAAGAGTAAAAGAGCATTACGAACTTATTCAGAATAGAAGACTGGAAGAAAATCCTGAAGATTTGTTTCTCTTTGAATATCGAATGCGAGATATTCATGGCAAGTGGAAATGGTTTTATAGTCAAGAAACTGTTTTTTTTCGTAATGCAGATGGTACTGTTAAACAAACAATTGGTGCGGCATCTGATATCACGAAGTTAAAAGAAGTTGAATCAAGTTTGCAATCTTCACTTGCGGACAAAGAGGTACTATTAAGAGAAGTACATCATCGGGTTAAAAACAATCTTAGTGTAGTTGATAGCTTGCTATCAATGCAAGCTCGTTATATAAATGATGCAGAAGCTTTGAGAGCAATTTCCGATAGCCAACGACGTATTCATACAATGTCGTTAATTCATGAGCAATTATATCAATCTCATGATGTGGATAAGGTTGATTTTTGTGAATATCTACAGCGTCTAGTTGGTAATCTCTATAGTTCTACAAGTTTTAATACTAGCCAAGTTGAATTAAAGCTAGATATTAAGCCAACTCAATTGAATATTGATACGGCAATTTCCATAGGATTAATAGTCAATGAAATATTAACAAATGCTTTTAAATATGCATTCCCAAATAATAATACAGGCTTAATTGAAGTGATTTTATATAAATCGCTGGATGATGACAACTTGCATTTAATCATTCGTGATAATGGAGTTGGGATTCCTGAGAATATTGACTTTAAAGCAACTGCTTCTCTTGGTTTAAGACTGGTACGTATTATGACTCAACAATTGCGAGCTAGCTTAGATTTATCTTGTTCATCTGGCACAAGTTTTCATTTTACTTTGAATCCCAATCTCTGCAAAACCTAAAACATGTCAACGTAAACATAATTTCCGCGCCAAAGTTTAATAGGATCAATAATATAGCTATCCTCAGCAGATTATGAGAGTGTGCCCCAAATGGTCATAAATAGCTAGAACCCAAAAATCTGCACCGCCCGCTGTGCGGGCGGTGTAGATTTTTGGCTCTGACTTTTTAATTGTGCCGAGGTACTTAACTCTCGCAATCTGCCATATCTCAAATTACAGAATCAGAAATAACGACGTATGTTATCAGCCTACCGTGACCATGTTGCCGAACGCGCCCAGCAAGGGATTCCCCCTCTGCCCTTGAATGCCCAGCAAGCTTCGGCACTTTGTGATTTATTGCAAAAGCCTCCAGCAGGTGAAGAGGAGTTTTTACTATCGTTACTGCGCGATCGCATTCCCCCAGGAGTCGATCAGGCTGCCTATGTCAAAGCAGGATGGCTAACTGCGATCGCTAAAGGTGAATTGACATCACCTTTAGTTACACCGTCAAGAGCTGTGGAATTGCTCGGCACTATGGTCGGCGGCTATAACGTGCATACCCTCATCAATTTGCTAGAGAATGATGATTTAGGAGATCTTGCCGCAACTGCTCTCAAAAAGACTTTGCTGGTATTTGATGCCTTCAATCAAGTTTTGGAATTATCCAAGACTAATGCTAGAGCCAGAAGCGTAATCGAGTCATGGGCAGCAGCAGAATGGTTTACCAGTCGCCCTGCCTTGCCTGAAACTGTGACCGTGACCGTATTTAAAGTCACAGGCGAAATCAATACCGATGACTTTTCACCTGCATCTCAAGCCTTCTCACGTCCTGACATTCCCCTCCATGCGCTCTGCATGTTGGAATCAATGATGCCCACTGGTCTGAAAACCATTGCTGAACTCAAAGAAAAAGGTCATCCTGTCGCCTTTGTCGGCGATGTTGTGGGAACAGGTTCTTCTCGCAAATCAGCGATTAACTCGGTGTTGTGGCACATTGGCAACGATATTCCCTTTATCCCCAATAAGCGATCGGGCGGTGTGATTCTCGGAAGCACGATCGCTCCGATTTTCTTTAATACTGCTGAAGATGCTGGGGCTTTGCCGATTCAATGCGATGTCTCTAAATTAGAAACAGGCGATGTGATCACGATCCATACTCGTGCAGGCAAAATCACTAACTCCGCAGGCGAAACGATTTCCACATTTAGCCTCACTCCTGACACGATCGCCGACGAAGTTCGTGCTGGTGGCAGAATTCCTCTATTGATCGGTCGCAGCCTCACTGCCAAAACTCGTCAAGCGATCGGTTTACCCGCCAGCGATATTTTCATTCTTCCCTCCACACCTACCGACACAGGTAAAGGTTACACCCTCGCTCAAAAAATGGTGGGCAAAGCTTGTGGTGTCGCTGGTGTCCGCCCCTATACTTCCTGTGAACCGTTGATGACGACCGTTGGTTCTCAAGATACAACTGGCCCAATGACCCGTGACGAGTTGCAGGAACTCGCCTGTTTAGGATTTAGCGCTGACTTAGTGCTTCAGAGCTTTTGCCACACAGCCGCCTATCCTAAACCCACCGACATCAAAACCCATAAAGAACTTCCTGATTTCTTTGCAACCCGTGCAGGTGTGGCGCTGCGTCCCAATGATGGCATTATCCATTCTTGGTTAAATAGAATGCTCTTGCCCGATACAGTCGGCACTGGTGGCGATTCCCATACTCGTTTTCCCTTGGGTATTTCCTTCCCCGCAGGTTCAGGACTAGTCGCCTTCGCCGCCGCCTTGGGCATTATGCCCCTCGACATGCCTGAATCCGTATTAGTGCGCTTCACAGGTGAGTTGCAACCTGGTGTTACCCTGCGCGATGTCGTGAATGCGATTCCCTATATTGCCATTCAAAAAGGGTTGCTGACCGTTGAGAAGAAGAATAAAAAAAATGTCTTCGCTGGTCGAATCATGGAAATTGAAGGTTTGCCAGATCTCAAAGTAGAGCAAGCCTTTGAACTCACCGATGCCACAGCCGAGCGTTCCTGCTCTGGCAGCACGATTAAGCTCAGTACCGAGACAGTTGCCGAATACTTGCGATCGAATGTTGCTTTGATGAAGAACATGATCGCTCGCGGCTACAGCGATGCGAAAACGCTCTTGCGCCGTATCGCCAAAATGGAAGAATGGCTGGCTAATCCTGTGCTTATGGAAGCTGATCCCGATGCGGAATATGCGGAAATCATCGAGATCGATCTCAATGAAATCAAGGAGCCAATTGTGGCTGCACCCAACGATCCTGACAATGTGAAGTTACTCTCGGAAGTAGCAGGCGATCGCGTGGATGAAGTGTTTATCGGTTCCTGTATGACCAACATTGGTCACTATCGTGCCGCCGCTAAGGTTCTCGAAAAGGAAGCCGCCGTGAAAGCACGTCTCTGGATAGCACCACCGACACGCATGGATGAGTTCCAACTTAAAGAAGAAGGGATTTACAGCACTTTTGGTGTGGCTGGAGCCAGAACAGAAGTCCCTGGTTGCTCTCTCTGTATGGGTAATCAAGCCCGTGTTGCCGATGGCGCGACAGTCTTCTCTACTTCCACTCGCAACTTTAATAACCGCATGGGTAAGGATGCTCAAGTCTATCTCGGCTCTGCTGAGCTAGCAGCAGTTTGTGCCTTGCTAGGTAAGATTCCGACAGTGGAGGAGTATCAAGCGATCGTGACTCGTAAGATCGATCCTTTCGCCAGTGAACTCTATCGCTATCTAAATTTCGATCAAATCTCCAATTTTGAAGATCAAGGTCGGGTAATTGCATTAGAGGATATGCCTCGTATTGAGGACATTTTGGGTATGCCTGTCGCGGCGAAGTAGTTTGTTTTGCCTAGAACAAATCAAAACCCAAATTAATAAAGGCGGAGCAAAGCTCCGCCTTTATTAATTTGGGTTTTATGTCCTAAGCAAAACTTACATTGCTATAGCAGATAGGCTAAAGAGTATTCTCAATAAGAGCTATTTTTGCGGCTTTATTGAGAATATTGTTTGATTTAGAAATGGCTGAAATGCTTTCTAGGAAAACATTCTCTGCTTTTAATTCTCGGCTGATGTGTTACAAATATACTAACGGAGTTAAGCGAAATATAACTTGCGGGGTAATATACAAAATATAAAGCTTCAACAATAGTCTAGAGAGGATTGAGTATGTCTAAAAAATTCTGGAATTCTATAGTACTAGCTGCTGCCGTTATCATTCCGACAATTTCGGCAGGCGCGCTAGAGGCATTAGCTCAAAATAGCTATGGAGCGATTGCCCGCTCTCCTTCCACTCAAGACAAAGGCTATTCTTGGAATTATACAACTCGTGCTGCTGCTGAAAATAGAGCTTTGCAAGAATGTGAAGCTAGCTCTGCTCCAGGAGATTGTGAAGTACTGATGTGGACTCGTAATGCCTGTATGTCGATCGCAGAGGGTAGTAATGGAGCAGCAGGGACAGCTTGGTCAACTAGTAGTAGACAAGCAGAATCTAAAGCTCGCCAAGTCTGCCGTGATTATGATGGCGTAGATTGCAGGGTAACCCGCACGATATGCTTGCCTAAATAAATAGAATAAGAAAAGCGACGCTTGACCTATTCTATTTATTTAGACAGCGCTTTGTGCTCAAACCGAACCAATAAATTTTTTAAAAGTGTCGCTTTGCAACACTTTCCAAAAATTTATTGGTTCGGCTGCTCGAAAATTGCTTTAAATCAGATGGCAACATATATATTATTGATTTAACAACCTGTTTTAAATTTTTTGATATTAATCGAATCTCTTGTTTTACAATGTTTTGCGATCGCGCTTGGGGCTTGTATTGGGAGCTTCTTAAACGTGGTAATTTATCGCGTTCCTGCGGGCTTATCAATTCTGCATCCGCCCTCTCGTTGTCCCCATTGTCTGCGCCAGCTTGCGCCACGCGACAATATTCCGATTATTGGCTGGTTTCTGATTAAGGGCAAATGTCGTTATTGTCATACGCCTGTGTCATGGCGATATCCTGCGATCGAGGCTCTAACAGCGTTTCTGTTTTGGTGTGTGGCTGCATATTTCGGAACTTCTATACCAATTCTGACCTTATGTTTTTATGCCGCGTTTCTCAGTTGGCTGTTAGCGCTTGCAATGATCGACATTGATACGATGACATTACCTAATTCCTTAACGCAATCAGGATTGTTCTTAGGGCTAATTTATCAAGTTAGTATCGCCTCGCTTAGTAATGGCGATCGCCTAGCATTTCCTAGATTGTTGCTATTTGGTATTGGTGGAGCTGTACTCGGTATATGGCTTTTAGATATCATGCGAATTGCAGGCAAAATTTTTCTGCAAAAAGAAGCAATGGGTGGAGGTGATCCCAAACTAGCTGCCATGATCGGCATGTGGTTAGGTTGGCAAAATGTTTTGCTGACGCTCTTGATTGCTTCAGCGATCGGTACTCTTGTTGGGGCGATCGCCATAATTACTAAAGATTTAGGAAAACAGCAACCAATCCCATTTGGCCCCTTTTTAGCTCTAGGTGGTGCAATTTCTCTGTTCTTTGGTAAGTCGATTCTTTCAGCTTATCTTGGTTGGTTTGGACTGACCTGACAATAAAAAAAGGCGACGCGAAACGCTGACTTTTTTAACGCCGTATTTTTATTGTCAGGTTTTGATCATAAAGAATCACAAGAAATTAAAAAAGAGTGCTGCGCAGCACTCTTTTTTAATTTCTTGTGATTCTTCGAGCCCACATTCCGCTCTCAAAATAAGTAAAAAAACAATTAGGAATCAGGGAGAGGGAGAAGATAATAGCGACGACAAGCGGAGGGAAAG